>DYNR01000282.1 GCA_020720945.1 Chthoniobacter flavus
AGGTTTGCGGCTCAAGAGGATTTGGGTTTGACTTGGTGCTAGCAACCGAAAGAAACGAAGTTTTTTGCGGACTCCAAAAATTCTTCGGGGGTTGCGATGTTGAGCCGTTCGCCGAACCAGGTGATGCCCAGAAGACCAGATCGCTCGCGCAGCAAATCTAGGGCGGAGGAAAGCTTGTCGCCTTCCGTCTCGTTTTTTTCCGTGTCTTCCATGCAGTCGAAGATCGTGGGGGAAAACAGATACCGGGAGGCGACGGCGTGAAACGGCAAGCGGGTTCCTTTTTGCGAAACGAGTTGCGGGGCATCTGCGGGTTCGGGTTTTTCCGCAATTTTTGAAATTTCAAAAATTCCGACTTCCAGTTCGCGTCCGCCTGCGATTGTGTGTTGAGAAATCAAATGCGGGAGGCAGGCATCGATGCAGACCGAGGAGCGGGACAGGGAGTTCCACGCTTCGACCATGTGGGAAAGCGGGGAACCGTGTTGCATTACGGCATCTCCGACCAGCACTGCAAAAAACGGGTCATTGGCAACAAAATCGCGAGTCAGGGGCAAGGCATCGCCGATTCCGCCCCTGCCTTCCCATGTTTTGAACTGGATGTTTGCCATAGAAGTCGTTTGCCGGATTGCTTCCAATTCAGCCAGGCTTTCGACCGATTCCAGATAGGCTTCCAAATCCAAGTCTGGGGTAAAATACGAGCGGATACTTTCTTTTCCCGAGTCGAGGAGGATCAAGATTTCATCGAACCCGGCAGACACCGCTTCGGATACGACATAATGGATGGCGGGTTTGTTGCCCAAGGGGAGCATTTCTTTCGGGACGGCTTTTGCCAACGGTAAAAAACGGGGGGCTAACCCGATTGCGGGGATTACGGCTTTCATAGTGGTGGTGTTCGTTTGGAAAAAATGAAAACTTCCCGCGCCCGTCGCAGGCATCGGGGGAAATGGTGAAAAGGAGGAAAACTTCATTGACGCAGTAGGCGGGAGTTTGCGGCAACCGCGAAAAATTGTTTTTCCGCTGCGAGTGTGTGTTTTTTTTCTCCGGCAAGCAACCGGAAAATTCGAGAACTTTTTTTTGCCTTGCGCATTGGAAATGCAATTTGGAGCGAAGAATTCGGGCTTTCTTTTTTTTTCTGTTCTGGCAGGCTGTCGCTCGTCATGAGTTTTATCCGTTTTGTTTTGTCGGGGGTTTTGGTCGCTTGCGTTGTTTTTGGAGGGGTGGCTTGCTCTACACCCGGAGGGAAAAAACATGCCACGCAGCGAGCGGCATTTTTGAAATCCATGAAAGGGAGTGTCCCGTCGCCGATTTACAAGAAGATGGCAAGTGCGCGTCCCTTGGCATTTGCGGATGTGCTTGGGATGGTGAAATCCGGGGTTCCGGGAGGCAAGATTGTCGCATACATGAAAGCGACGCGCGCGCCTTACAGTTTCACTTCGGCGCAAATCCAGACGCTCCAACAGGCGGGGGCGGACAGCACGCTGATCAACTATGTCGGACGGGGGGCGGGGGATTTTTTGATTGATGCCCAGAATGCGGTCGCGCAGGAGCAAATGGTGCAATCGGCGAAGATCGACCGCTCTTACTGGAACAACCCGTATTTCATGGATCCTGGTTTTATGGGGGATGTGCCGTTTGAGTTCGGTTGGCCTGGGGTCTGGTAATTCGCCGGCGTTGGGCTTCGGCTTGAATCAAAACCGGACATTCGGGAGGTAGCCGGAGTTCGCCTGTTTTTCCCCTGTCTTTCTTATGAAAAAGTTTTTCGTTTTTTGGTCGGTTTTGGCGTGTTTTTTCGGGCTCCTTTTTGCGGAGGAACCTGTTGTTGTGCAGAAGGTTGCGGTGGTAGTGCCGCTGGATGGAGAAGTGACCGAGGCGCAATTTTTGATTTTGCGTCGGGCGTTGAAAGCGGCGGAAAAGGATGGGGCGGCGGCATTTGTGATCCGAATGAATACGCCGGGGGGGAGCCTCGGGGCGGCGACAAAAATTTTGGAGCTGTTTTTGAAAGCGGAAGTGCCGACTTACACATGGGTGGACACGAATGCGGGGTCGGCGGGGGCGTTGATCGCGCTCGGGACTGACCACATTTACATGGCGCCGGTGAGTGCGATCGGCGCAGCGGCCCCCGTGAGTTCTGGCGGACAAGAAGTGCCCGAAACGATGAATGCAAAAATTGTTTCTTACTACTCGGGCTATTTCCGTAGTGCGGCAGAAAAGAAGGGGTATCGTCCCGGTTTGGCGGAGGCATTCATCGACAAGGACAAAGGGTTTCAAATCGGGGAGGAGGTCATTACAGCCAAGGGGACGCTTTTGACTTTGAGCGCGCAGGAGGCGGTGAGAAGGATTGATGGAAAGCCGATTTTGGCGGATGGGATTGCTGGGGATATCGGAGAATTGCTCGCGCAGGCGGGGTTGGGGGGGGCGAAGGTCGAGGAGTTTCATCCCAGTGGATTCGAGACATTGGCGGTATGGATTACGGTGTTGGCACCGCTGTTTTTGTTGGGCGGAATTGCGGGAGTTTATATCGAGTTCAAGTCTCCTGGGTTGGGTGTGCCGGGGTTGATTGCGGCGGTCTGTTTCCTATTATTTTTTGCGGGGCATTATGTGGCGGGGTTGACGGGGTATGAAGTGGCGGCGGTGTTTTTTCTCGGTATTTTGCTCGTGGTTTTCGAGGTGGTATTTTTTCCAGGGGTGTTGTTTTTTGCTGGGGCAGGAAGTTTGCTGATGGTTTTTTCCGTTGCGTTTGCGATGGTGGATTACTGGCCGTCCCGCCCGTTTGTTTTTAGCTACGACACGGTTGGTGGGGCGGCGATCAATTTGGGGATAGCGGCGTTGTCGGGCGTGGGTTGCATTTTTGTTTTGGCGAGGTATTTGCCTGCGATTCCGGTTTTGGGAGGGATTTTTTTGAAGGCGAGGTTGGGAGAGGATTCGTGGGCAGGCGGGAGGGGAGGGGCGAAAAGTGCGGGGGGATTTGGGGTTGGAAGCACGGGGGTTGCGGCAGGGAATTTGCGGCCTAGCGGCAGGGTGTTGTTCGGAGAAACCCCGAAAGATGTGACGACGGAAGGCGACTTTATCGCAGGAGGGACGAAGGTGCGGGTGGTGCGGATCGAGGGGTTCCGCGTGTTTGTGGAAAAGGACGAAGCGATTTAGGGGAGGCGCACCCAAAGAACGGTCGTTGTTGGTCGATGGTCGTATTGCCTCCCGTTACAGAAGTGAACGGTAGAATTATTCTTTTGAATCCGTTTCGTTA
>DYNR01000283.1:0-1880 GCA_020720945.1 Chthoniobacter flavus
TTCTGCAATCTACAATTCTTCCCCCTCCCCCTTCCCTAAATCCGTAGAAAGGCGGTTATCCTTTTCGATCATCCTCTCCCACTTCGCCCGGAAATCCTTGTCGTATCGCTGGTCTTGAAAATCCAAAACAGCCTGCCGGTGCGCCACGATTTCGCGGATGCGTGGCACCAATCCGTCCCACGCCTCGCGCAACATCCGCAAAGAACCGGGCTCTTTGTCCCACAACGGCGCATAACTATCAACAAACTCTTCCGCGTAAACAGGTTCCGAGCGATCGTTGGGTTGCCAAAGGTTTCTGGCAGGCACCCGCTCTTCCAGCAGCAAGGGTGCCATGTAAATGTTCTTTAGCATCCCTGCCTGGTATTTTTTCAGTGCTTCGGCCTCTTCCCCCCGAAATGACAACAACAACCCCCACCCAAAATACATGGCAGGATCAACAAAATCCCCAGGATACCGCACCGCATATTTCTCAAAATACTCCCACGCCTCCTCCTCCCGCTCTTCAAGCAACAGCAACATGGGAATGTAAAACCGCACCCCTTGGTGATCCTCGGCATTGATTTTTAACAACCGTTGGAGGCTTTGCGTGGCATCGCGGTATTTCCCCTGATGCCAAAAAGTCATGGCTCTTCCGAATAACGCCCGCAGATAAGACCGGGTGCTGTGATCCGTCCACCAACTCACGCCCTGCGCCCCCGCCAAAAGCCTCTCGGTTTCCAAAACACTCTCGTAAGAAGCCATGCACTTCTTCCATTCCCCACGCGAAAACTCGATGTCCGCCAAATCAATTCTCGCCGCCGAAAACGATGGATTAAAATCCAATGCCTTGCGCAAATAGGCTTCTCTCCGCCGGGCCGAACGCAACTCCATGGACTTCTCTTTCAAAAAAAATGCCAATCGCGCCTCCTCCTCTCTCCCCTTTCCTCCCCCTCCCACCGCATCCCGCAAATCTTGGAACCGGCACACCGTTTCATCCCGCAAATCCCGAAACCGCAACGCTATATCATGCTGAGAACAAAACTCTTTCCACTCTTCTTCATCCCAGTCTTCGCTGGAAGCCACCACCAACCGCCCAGGCTTCCCGTGCTCTTCAAACAACTTTTCCAGCGTTTCTTCCAACCGCCCCTGCTCCAGCTCGGCCACCATATCCGGCGCATCCAACGGCACCCCCCGCCCATCCGTCACAATCTGAAAAACGGGCAAAATCACCTCGCCCTCCACCGATACCACGGCCTCGTCAACCTCCACCCAACGCACCACCCACTCAGGACGGTTTTTCGACAACGGCTGTATCATACGCATCAAACTTTCCAATCTACCTCAAATTTTTGGGACTTCCCCTGCCTGTCGCTGTAAAGGATAAACCCGTTTTCCAACCCGAACTCGTGCACCATCTTGGTCACTTTCACATCGAAACAACAATACTCGGCCACCAACGATTTTTTCCCTTCCCTCCACCACTTCACCGCATCCGTGCCTTCCGCTATCTTCCCTACCCCAAAACTGGCCTGCGCGATGGACTCCAACCCGATGCGATGCCCCATCCTGCTCGTAAAATACTCGCAGATGTCGAGCGAACTCAATGTCGCCCCCAAATCCCACATATAGTATCTCTTGAGCACCTGGTAGTCGAATCCGATGGTGTTGAATCCGACAACCAAATCGGCCCGCTTCATCTCTTCGATCATCTCTTCAACCCTGTTTTCTTGGTAAATCCGGTATTCCCCATACTTGCTGATATAAAGCACGCCGACGGACATCAGCATCTCGTCTTTCCGGTCCCAGCCACCAACCTCCGCCGCCAACTTCTTCGTCTCTAAATCGAAATAAACAATGTTTTTCATCTCGCTGTTTTCTTTCCCCTCCCCTTCACAAGGACG
>DYNR01000283.1:1980-3235 GCA_020720945.1 Chthoniobacter flavus
GCGCCACTGCCTGTAAACCACGGGGGAAATCTCCGATGGCTTGATCTCGCTCTTTCCTCCCCAAAACACATTCGAGTAAGAAACGGGAATCCCGCATTCTTCTAAATGCCTGTCAATGGCTGCCTTGTGCGCCAACACCGTTTCTTTTTCCGTCCCGTGCGCCACGGCCATGATGTTGACATCGTTGAACTCTGGACCTCCATCCCTCCAGTAGCAATGCGTCAAAATCTGGTGCCGCCCGACTTCTCCCCCCGCCTCGACAACCCGATCGGGAGGAACCGCCCAATGAAAAAGCCCGTTAAACTTTGTCACCCTCTCCCCCTCAACGCTCGGCTTGACATGTTCGAGAAACGCGGAAAACCTGCCGATCACCCGCCGCTGCGCCAACGACTCAGCCACCCGATAAAACTCTTCCAAATCAACCCCGGCTTCAACCGCCCGCCCTTCCCACGCAGGCTCCATCACTTCGTCCAAACGAAATTCTCTCTTCAATACCGTGAGCACTTCCCACTCATGCGGAGTCAATTCGACCGTCGCCACAGGAATCATTTTCGCCGGCGCATCCCCTTTGTCCCCAGGCTTCAAATGCTGCCGCCGCACATGACCAACCCCCAACGCAAAAATGCCTTTCGCTGGCATCAGACGAAACGCGTCGGCCCCGATGAACCGCGAAAGCAACTCGCAATGATCTTCCATCCGTATCCCCGCCGGCACCTTGAGCGTTGTCCACAACTTGAACGCCGCCCCCGGGATTTTTGCTTCCGTGGACCGGACGACAACATGACCGGAAAACGGATCGTTTTTGAGCAAAAAATCGAAAGCCGAATCCATCTTTTCTGCGGGCACCCGCCACGCCACAAGCGCGCCATCCGCCAGATTGGTCGCGATCAGCGTCTGCCGGATCCTGCGCACCGTCCCGGCTTCAAGCATCGCCCGCAACCGCTCAAACACGGTATCCAACGGCACCCCAGAACGCTTGGCTATTTCCGAAAATGGCTCGCGCGCAAACCCTTGGATTTGATCTTCGGCTACTGCCAGTATCTGTCGGTTGATCGGATCGGTATGGCTAACGGGTATCATGGTTGGACTGGTCAGCATCCCCCATTCTAAAAAAATTTCAACCTAAAAACACAGCCCCGCCCGGTTTCTCCGCACCTCTGCGATTCATAAAAAATCCGCACCCGCCATCTCCCCTTTTATTCCTGAATCCGTGAGATAAATGCAAAGAAGATCTGTAAGGCATTGGAGCGAAAGG
>DYNR01000284.1 GCA_020720945.1 Chthoniobacter flavus
TTTGCAGCCCAATTGATTGCAGAGATTCACAGCAGTTATCTCACGGCTTCAGGTTAAAAACGCGAAGAGCGCGCTCCCTTCATTTCCCCCTCTTCTTGAGTCGCAAAGCTCCCTGGAGTGCGGAAGCATGATTCCGCTCTGGACGGGAAGGCACGACTTCCCGCCCTTGCATCGCAAACCCGCTTCCAGCCCTCAGTCACCATCCACCGCCCAAAAAAAAAATCCTCCCCCCTCCCCCGCGCGCAGCACCTAGCCTTCCCTTTTCTCTTACCCCTTTTTCTCTCTTTCTCTTCCTCTTCCCCTCTCCTGAATTCTGAATTCTACGAAACAGAGTTGTTTCCGCCACGAAAAACCAGTAATAAAGAAGCCTCTATGGACAGAACTCTTTGCGTTTTGGCTGCCGGGATGGGTAGCCGTTTTGGAGGCCTCAAGCAAACGGCTCCCGTCGGACCTTCCAGTGAGGTCGTTTTGGATTATTCGGTTTTCGACGCGCTCCGCGCCGGGTTCACGAAAGCGGTTTTCGTGATCCGCCGCGAAATGGAAAAAGATTTCCGCGAAGCGATTTGCCCCCGCTTTGAAAAACACATCGAAATCGCGTTCGCCTACCAAGACCTGCACGATTTACCCGCCGGATTTTCTGTTCCCGAAGGCCGAGAAAAACCGTGGGGCACGGGCCACGCGCTCCGGGCGGCACGGAAAAAAATCGGAGAACCTTTTTTGGCAATCAACGCGGACGATTTCTACGGGCGCACGGCTTTTTCCGCAATCGCAGATTTTCTCGCAAAACCCATCTCGCAAAAAAACGGCGGGACTCTCCCCGAATTCGCCTTGGTCGGCTACCGCCTAGGCGACACTCTCTCGGAACACGGCACGGTGTCGCGCGGCATCTGCCGAGCCACCACTTCTGGGTTGCTGCAAGGAATCACCGAGATGACAAAAATCGGAAAAACGGAAAACTCTCTGATGAACCGTGAGGACGGCGCGCCAGAAATCCCCCTCTCAGGAGAAGAATCGGTCTCGATGAATTTCTGGGGGTTTTTACCCTCTTTTTTCCCTCTGCTAGAAGAACGGTTCACTGCGTTTTTAGAAAGTGAAGGGACAAGCGCAAAGAACGAGTTTTACCTTCCCTATGCCGTCACTGATTTGGTGGCATCGGGACGCGCCCAAGTCCGCCTCTTGCAAGGCGGAAAACACTGGTTCGGCATCACCTATCCAGGCGATAAAAATGCCGTTGTCGCCGCAGTTCGCTCCTTGGTTGAAAACGGCGAATACCCCGCAAACCTGTGGGAAAAATAACTCCGCAGAGTCCATGAAAGGCCACGCACTTGTTCTTTTTTTCTCTTTTGCAATCTGGGTGTGGACATAGTGCTAAAATCCGCTAGTGCTTGCTGATGGATAAACCATCTTTCGCTAACCTCAACCTATCGCCCGAAGTCCAAAAAGCCATTGCCGCTCTTGGATTTGAAGAGGCATCCCCGATCCAAGCCGCCACGATCCCTCCTCTTTTGGAAGGCCGCGACCTGGTCGGACAATCGCAAACAGGTTCAGGAAAAACCGCAGCCTTCGCCATCCCCGCAATCGAAGCTACCAATCCGGACGACCGCTCCACCCAAATTTTGATCCTGTGCCCAACCCGCGAACTCGCAACCCAGGTCGCCGAAGAAGTCCACAAACTCGCCCTGTTCAAAAAAGGTGTCCACGCCGTTCCTATCTACGGCGGTGCTTCCTACGAACGCCAGTTCTACGAACTCAAAAAAGGTGTCCAAATCGTCATCGGCACCCCCGGACGCACCATCGACCACTTGGAACGCGGCACCCTTGACATCAGCAAACTCAAAACCGTCATCCTGGACGAAGCCGACCGGATGCTGGACATGGGCTTCCGGGAAGACATCGAACGCATCTTGCAAGACGCCCCCAAAGAACGCCAAACCGTCTTTTTTTCCGCCACGGTCTCCCCGGCCATCCGCGACCTCATCAACCGCTTCTCAAACAACCCCGTCAGCGTAAAAATCGACCAGCGCGAACTGACCGTCCCAACCGTCGAACAACTCTACTACGAAGTCCCTCCAAAAGGAAAACTCTCGGCGCTGCTCCGGATCATCGATTTCCACAACTTCAAACTCGGCATCATTTTTTGCAACACGCAAAGGATGGTGGACGACCTCGCCGACCAACTCCTAGCCCAAGGATTTTCCGCCGACCGCTTGCACGGCGGCATCGCCCAAGCGCAAAGGACCCGGGTCATGAATAAGTTCAAAAAGGCGGAGTTCGAGTTCCTCGTCGCCACGGATGTCGCCGCCAGAGGCATCGATGTCGATGATTTAGAAGTAGTTGTGAACTATGACCTCCCCTACGATGCGGAGGACTATGTCCACAGGATCGGGCGCACCGGCAGGGCAGGGCGCAGGGGGGTCGCCCTCACCTTCGTCGGCGGAAGAGACATCTACAAACTCCAGTTCATCGAACGCTTCACCAAAACAAAAATCCGCCGCGCCGCTCTTCCCACCTCGGGAGAAGTCGAAGAACGCCGCAATAGCCTCTTGATCGAAAAAATCCGCGCCACTTTGCAAGAAGGCAATTTTGACGGATGGACCCCTCTCGTGGACCGCCTCCTAGAAGAAGGATTTATGCCGACCGACATATCCGCATCTCTCCTCCAACTCCTCGCAGGAGGAAGCCCCAAAAACTCTCCGCTCCCACCTCCCGAACAAAACTCGCAACAACAACCGCCCCCGCGCCAAGAAAAACACCAGCGCGACCAGCGCGATGAAAAACGCCCGCGCCCCGAACGAAAAGAACGGGAAGAAAGCCCTCGCCAAACCGAAACAAAACGGGAACGCCCCACCCCTCCCGAAAAAACTCCCGCCCGCCAACCGGAAAACGAACCCCGGAAAAACCCGCCGGAAGCTTCCGCCGCCGTCATGCTGGATGTAGGAAAAGCCGACGGCCTCAAGTCTTCCGACATTTTGGAATTCCTCAAAGAAGTATTCCAAGCCCCCGCCGAATCCGTCGGCACCATCAACATCGACACCGTAAGAACGATCGCCCATGTCGATCCCGCTTTTTTAACCGCTTTGCAGAAAAAAAGCAAAATGCGGATCCCGACGGAAATCGGCACCGTCACCGTATCGCTCATCCAAAAAACTCCAGCGAGAAACCCGCAAAAACCCGCCCACCCCTTCCACAAAAAATTCTCGAAAAAACAACGCCCCTAAACACCCCTAAAC
>DYNR01000285.1 GCA_020720945.1 Chthoniobacter flavus
CACGGTTTTCCGCTTGGATTTTTGCGCGAAAATCCGGTGCGGGGACGGTAGCTGGAAGCTTGTTTTGCTGGAGGTTCAGAAAGCGAAGTTTCCCGACGACATTTTGAGGTTCCGGCGTTATTTGGGGACGCAGTATGCGGATAAAGCGAACACTTATTACGATGAAGATGGGACGCTGCGGGCGATGCCGATATTGACGGTGTATTTTTTGGGGCATTCCCTGGAGAAAATCGAGGAGCCGGTGGTGTGGATCGAACGGGGGTATTATGGGTTGGGCGGGGATCGGAAAAAGAGGATCGAGGGGGCGAGGGAGGATTTTGTGGAAGGGGTGACGCACGATGGGATTGTGGTGCAGGTTCCGTATTTGAAAGGGAGGCGGCGGACGGAGGTGGAGAGGTTGCTGGAGGTGTTTGACCAGAGCCAGAAGTGGGATAAGGAGGGGCACTTGTTGGATGTGGACGAGATGGGTTATCCGGAGGAGTTTCGGGCGGTGATTCGGCGGTTGATCCGGGCGGGTTCGGAGAAGGAAGTGAGGGAGGCGATGGAGATGGAGGACACGCTATTAGAAAGTTTGGCGGAGATCGAAAGGGCGAAGGACAGGAAGTTGCAGGAGGCGCAAGAGAGGGCGGAGCAATTGCAAAAAGAGAAAGCGGAGATCGAGGAGAGGGCGGCGCAGTTGCAGAAGGAGAAGACGCGGAGCGAGGAGAAGGCGGAACGATTGAGGAAGGAAAAAGAAGAGGCATTGCAGTCTGCGTTGGTTGTGCTGGTGGCGGCGGGGATCGAAGAGACTGAAGCACGCAAAAGGCTTGGTTTGTGAGAGTTAGATGCGAATAGTTTTGAAAGGGTCCCCAATCCTCGCGTAAGCCGAAATTCTGTTTGCAAGAGCTTGAATAACAGCACGATTCAAAAGCGAATCAAAAGCTTCTGCGGATGGGATGCGGGACTTTTTTGGAACGCGGAAATTCATTGCCTCTTTGGAGGGGGAAAATTTTTCCACGCCCACCAGCAAGAGCGCAAAATCAAAATTTCATCCACCTTGATTTGTTGAATCGGGTTCAGCGCCGCTTGATCGCCTTGGCGTGAAAACGCAGGGCATCTTGCACATGGGTATCCCAATACGCCCAATCGTGCGCCCCCGGATGCTCGCGGTATTCGTGCGGGATTTTCGCTTCGGTCAACCGACCCGAAAACGCGCGGTTGTCGGCGATAAGAAAATCTTCCGTCCCGCAATCCATCAGAATTTTCGGAAGCATTTTCGCTTTTTTCGCCCTCTTTGCCAAAGTGAGCAAATGGTGATCGGTGCCTTCCGGGCGCTCCCCAAAAATCCTCCGAATCTCTGCGGCAAACCCGTCGCCTTTTCCGCAAGCTCGCGCCGCCCGTGTGGCTCCATCGTTGTTCCCCCATGCGACGGCCCCGGAATGGCTGTTCACCGAAACGAATTTTTCGTGGAAGCCGAGACCGATGCGCAATGCTCCGTATCCCCCCATGGAAAGCCCTCCGATACAACGCGATGCCCGCTCGGCCTTCGTCGGAAAAAGACGGTCGATGAAAGCGGGAAGCTCTTCACCGATATGGCGCGCATAAGCCGGCCCTTCTTCGTTGTCCGTATAAAACCCTCGATAGCCGTCGGGCATCACGATAATGAAAGGGAATTCTTCTGCATAACATTCGATCCGAGAACGCCTTAACCACATCGAACTATCATCGGTCAACCCGTGCAAAAGGTAAAAAACCGGGAACGGCCCCCCGCCTGTTTCTGGGACGACAACATGGGTTTCGGTCTGTTTTTCTAAAACGGCACTATACCAGCGGACGGTGTGGAGCGACATGGTGCTTTCTTCTATTTGGTTTTGTTTGGCTTCAGGACTGCGTCACGGGACGCGGGAAAGCGTGTATTCTTTTCCCGCCGAAGAGCGGATGACCAGCGTTTTTTTATCGATGGACAAAAGGGTGTCGGACTCGGTGCGCGCATCGCCATTCCACCGGCAAACGAGCGTGTCTCCACGGACCTGCCAAGTCCCGAGGGGTGTCCATTGCCCCGGTTCAGGGTCGAGACAAAAAGTGCCGTCCGCACGAAACTCTTTGATGTGGCGGGCGCTTTGCCAACGACCGACGAGCAAACGGGAAAAATCTTGCGTGGCACTTGGCGCAGTTTCCTGCGAGTAGTTCAGCTCTTCTAAATCGACGGCAATTCCTGAAATCGCCGTATCGGAAAATTTCGAACCGGGATAAACGGACAAAATTTCAAACTTCACCCACGGCGAAACAACGGGACGCTGCAGCCGCACGGTTTGCTCGCCCATCCCATCCCGGAGGTGGACCTTCTCGCTGCCTCCCGCCCACGAAACAAGCAAGTCTTTGACCCTGCCGTTTTCCTCGAAAGATTTTTGGTTTTTCTGGTAGCCGTTCCATACAAGCACGGACTGAAATTTCATTGTCTCTTTCCCGTCCGCTTGGCTGATGCGCACCCATTCTCCCACGCCGTCGCCCTTGGCTCCTTCGACCCACGCAGTCTCAGCCCCATCGAGCAAGTTGGCGGGCCCGTAAGAGTTGCTCCCTTGCGAAACCAAACGCGAACTGACTTCGACCGTCCAAGAGGAAAGCTGGGTTGTCGGTGCCGTGTATTTCAGCGGGTTTGCCGCGTGTGCCGGAACGGAAGAAAAAAAAGCGGAAAGGAAAAAAAACAGGCGCGGGGCGAAGGAAGAGAGTTTCATCGGTTTTGGATTTTGGCTTTGTAGCCGACTTTGTAGTTGGTTTGCAGGTCTTTGCTGTCCGGATAAATTTTCAAGCCGTCGGAGGCGACTTCCGCACACCCCGCCATATCTCCGGACTGGGCGCAGGCGTAAGACATTTTGACAAACACTTCCTCATTCGGATTTTGCCCGAGTTTTTCAGCGATCTCGCGAACCCGACGGAAGCTCTGGACCGCCTCGCGATACTTCTTGTTGCGGCTTTGTATCTCGGCCAACCAATAAAAAGAATCCGCATCGTCCGGATTCATCCTGCAGCTTTTTTGCACCGCCTCGCCCCCTTCCTTCCACTTGTTTTGACGAAGAAACGATTGCGCCAGAAGCTTTTGGGCATCCGGACTATCTGGGAATCTCGCAACGAATTCTCGCGCAAGAGATTCCGCTTCAGAAAAAGCATTCTGCGCCATTGCCGCCTGGCAACGAATTTTCAAAAATCCTGGCACC
>DYNR01000286.1 GCA_020720945.1 Chthoniobacter flavus
ACAAAACGCGGATGCCCTCATCGTCTTCGACTCGACCTCTTCGACCGATAACACCAAAAATGTCATCGACCCCGCAAACTCTGCAACTTATCCAACGGGTGAGGCTTTGGGGGTCCCTTGGCAATACCTCATCTGCTACGGACAAGGAAACGCCAGCGGGGTCTATATTGGCAATGGCTACCTCCTCACCGCATGGCATGTGACGGACGCGGACGCGGGCACCCCGCTCCAAATCAACGGCACCACGCACACACGCGCTATGTCGTTCGCTTCTGTCCCGATCGTTTTTCCCGCCGAACACGGAGGCCATGTCGTCGATCTCAAAGTCCAACGCTTGGCGACCGACCCCTCTCTTGCAACCCAGCCGATTCTTCCGTCTGCTACGGAAGACCGTTCCTCTCCCGTCGTCGCCTGTGCATGGGGAGAAGGCAAAGGCACACTCGTCGAAAACCAAGGCTGGTATTGGGGCAGCGGAACCCGCGCTTTTCGCTGGGGAACAAACACCACTTACCCCATCGTCTCCCCGGCCACATACGACATCGGGGCAGGCGTGCCAATGAACTACGAGACGCTCCCCACCACCTTTGAAACGAACAAAGGAAGCTCCGAATTCCAATGCACCATGGGCGACTCTGGCAGCGGGCTGTTTCAAAAATCGGGTTCCACCTGGTATCTCTCGGGAATCACGACTACCGTTTCGGTGAATGGAAGCGCCTTCTACGACAGGGACTTAGGGACTTTTGGAAACCAAGGAGACTCCTCTTTTTTCGTCCGCTTAAAAAACTACGCTTGGGTTTTGCGCTTCGACCACTGGAAAGCCTATTACGGAGTGAGTGCCCAAACTTCTTCTAGCGATTCCGATGGCGACGGTGTCCCTCTCCTTTTGGAATACGCTTTCGGGATGGACCCCACCCAAAACTCCACCGCCCGCCACCCTGCCTGTTCCATCGAAAGTGACTCGCTGACAATCACCTACGGGCGACTCGCTTCGACCACAGACCTCCAGTTGATCTTCGAAGTTTCCGATTCTCTCGCCGCAGATTCTTGGGTTTCCGTCTCCCCCACGATCACCCGCACGGACACCGCATCGGTATTCCAAACGCACAAAGCGTCCATCCCCCTCGATGGTGTCGAAAAAAAATTCGCCCGGATTCGTGCCGTCCTTTTGCCCTGATGCCCCGGGATTTTTCCCCTCCCGAAGCAAACGAAAAATTCGGGAATTTTCAGGGTTGCGATTTGTTGGGTTTTCTGACTAAAAAGGAGCCTGTTGTTTGCGAGTTTTTTTCCGCCGAACGCAAGGAGTGCGTCCTTTTGCCGTTTTCTTTCGCCCCGGAAAAAAAATCCAGCTTTCATTCTCATCTTAAAAACATTCCGACAAACATGGGCAAAGCCACTGGATTCTTAGAAATCGAACGAAAAACCATCCCGAACCGTCCGCCGCTGGAACGGCTGAAAGACTGGGAGGAAATTCACGAGCACCGCGACGATGCCGCCGTCGGAAAACAGGCCGCCCGTTGCATGGACTGCGGGACTCCTTACTGCCACACCGGTATGCTGTTAGCGGGAATGGCGAGCGGTTGCCCGATCAATAACCTCATCCCGGAATTCAACGATCTCGTCTATCGCGGCCGTTGGCAAGAAGCCTTGGAACGCTTGCGCCGCACCAACAATTTTCCCGAGTTCACCGGCAGGGTTTGCCCCGCGCCTTGCGAAGGTTCCTGCGTCCTCGGTTCCATCGAACCCGCCGTGACAATCAAAGACATCGAATGCTCGATCGTCGATCGCGCATGGGAAGAAGGCTGGCTAAAACCCCAGCCACCAGAAAATCGCACGGGCAAAAAAGTCGCCGTCGTTGGCTCGGGGCCAGCAGGCCTAGCTTGCGCCGACCAACTCAACAAGGCCGGACACAAAGTCACGGTTTTTGAACGGGCGGACAGAATCGGCGGCCTCCTCATGTATGGGATTCCCAACATGAAACTCGACAAGCAAAAAGTCGTGGATCGCCGCGTCTCGCTCCTGCGCGAAGAAGGCGTGGAATTTTTGACCAATGTTTCCATCGGCTCCGATGCAACCTGGACTCCGGAACGCCTCCGCACCGACTTCGATGCCGTCGTTCTCTGCTGCGGTGCCACCAAAGCCCGCGATTTGCCCATCGAAGGCAGCGACGCTTCCGGCATCCACCTCGCGATGGAATTTTTGACCGCCAACACCAAACACCAGCTAGACGCAGGCTTCGCAGGCACCATCCCCGCGTTGAACGCCGAAGCCAAAGATGTCGCTGTCATCGGCGGCGGCGATACCGGAACGGACTGCGTCGGAACAAGTTTGCGCCAAGGTTGCAAAAGCGTTGTCCAACTGGAAATCATGCCGAAACCCCCGGAAAAACGAGCACCAAACAACCCTTGGCCCGAATGGCCGAAAGTCTATAAAATGGACTACGGGCAAGAAGAGGCGGAAGCCGTCCAAGGTGCTGACCCGCGCCGCTATTTGGTGCAAACCAAACGCTTTTTGAAAGATGCCGAAGGCAAACTCAAAGGGTTAGAAATTTGTGACATCGAATGGGTGAAGGACGACCAAGGCCGCTTTTTGCCGCAGGAAGTCCAAGGAAGCAGTCGCACGATTCCCTGCCAGTTGGCCTTGCTCGCACTAGGTTTCCTCGGACCCGAACAAGAAATCATCAAAGCGTTTTCTTTGGCGACAGACTCCCGCAGCAATGTCAAAGCGGAACACGGCAAACACACGACCAATGTTCCCGGGGTTTTTGCGGCGGGCGATATGCGCCGGGGGCAATCCCTGGTCGTTTGGGCGATCAACGAAGGCCGCGCTGCCGCACGCGAGTGCGATCGCTTCCTCATGGGCAATACTCGCCTCCCCTGACCCCCCCGCATCTTCCTGAATGGCCGTGAAAAACGCCCTCATCATCAACGCCCACCAACGCTATGCGGGGATTTCCGAAGGGAAACTCAACGCCTCGTTGGTCGAAGTGCTCAAAACCGAAATCGCTTCGCTTGGCGGGGAAACGAAAACCACCCGCATCGAGGACGGTTACGATGTGGATGAGGAAGTGCAAAAGCACTTGTGGGCCGACTTCATCGTAACCCAGGGGCCCGTTTACTGGTTCGGGTTCCCGTGGATTTACAAGAAATATGCGGACGAAGTTTTTAATGCGGGTCTAATGGGCGAGCGCCTGCT
>DYNR01000287.1 GCA_020720945.1 Chthoniobacter flavus
GATTCAGGGAGAATTGTCAGACCGAAGCGGCAGCTTGGGCGATGGCGCGTTCCATTTTGCATTCGGAGGCAGAGCAGGGTTTGCTTTGTCCTCCATCGACATAATCGCGGAGAGACTTGGATTCAAGGTCGCGATACATGTTGTTGCGCGCGACCAAGATACCGAAATCTACTTGGTGGGCATCAAACTCTGGGCCATCCACGCAAGCGAACTCGCTTTTGCCGCCGACGACCACCCGGCACCCGCCGCACATCCCCGTCCCGTCCACCATGATCGGGTTTAGGCTGACCATTGTTTTGATTCCGGAAGGTCTGGTGGTTTCCGCGACTGCCCGCATCATCGGGATGGGTCCGATTGCCAAAACATAATCGATTTTCCGACCCGAATCGATGAGTTCTTTGAGCCGGTCAGTCACGAGTCCCTTCGTGCCATGCGAGCCGTCGTCGGTCATGATGTGGGTTTCTTTGCAAAACTCGCGCATCTCGTTTTCTAAAATCACGAGGTCTTTGTTTCTCGCACCGACAATCGAAATCACTTCGTTTCCGGCATCGGATAAGGCTTTGGCGGTCGGGTAAGCAATGGCGGTTCCGACGCCGCCGCCGATCACGACCGCCGTTCCAAAATTTTCGATTTCAGAGGCTTTTCCCAGCGGCCCAACCAAATCGGGGATCGTGTCGCCCGCTTCGAGAGTGTTGAGCATCTTCGTCGTTTTACCGATTCCTTGAACGATGATTGTCACCGTCCCTTCTTGCGGATCCGATCCGGCGATGGTCAACGGGATGCGTTCGCCGGAACTGTGGACGCGCAAAATCACAAACTGTCCTGCTTTCTGGCGGCGTGCGACTCTCGGCGCTTCGATTCGGAACAGCTTGACATCGGGAGATAAAAAACGGGCTTCTTTGATCTGGAACATATTCCCACGCTAACGCTTTTTTCCTTCAGGATGAAGCGTTTTTTTCTTTGCGGCATTTTTCTCGGGGGCGGCTCCCTCGTCGTTTTCTTCTTTTCTCCTGCCGCATTTTCTTGTAATCACTGCGGCACAAAACTTGCTGTCTCAGCGGTTCGTTGCCGCTGGACAACCAAAAAATAACTCGATGAACTCTTCGGTAATCAGCCTTGCTGTCTGCTTCGTTCTCGTTGGAGCGGGTTTCCTTGCTTTGCGTCTTTGCAAAATAATGCCAGCGGCGCACATGAGCTCGGAAACTAAAGATACGGTGAAACTTTCCATGGGGTTGCTCGCTACCATGACGGCTCTGGTCCTGGGTCTTCTCATCGCTGCATCGAAGAGCACCTTCGATACAGAAAGCACTGCCGT
This sequence comes from Chthoniobacter flavus, assembly GCA_020720945.1. GTDB lineage: Bacteria > Verrucomicrobiota > Verrucomicrobiia > Chthoniobacterales > DYNR01 > DYNR01. The sequence continues at coordinate 1,316 of DYNR01000287.1, forward strand.
CACTTCCATCTCGGCAAAAATCATCGTCCTCGACCGCATTTTGGCGCACTACGGCCCGGAGGCAAAGGAGACCCGCTATGTCCTCAAGCAAGCCGTCGAAAAAATGGTCAGCGTTTTTTGGTCGGATACGCAATCGGTTTTAGATCAAGCGGTTACGCAGGTCGCACCGGGCGAAGCCCTCTACGATTCCATCCAGAAACTCACGCCGGCAAACTCCGTCCAGCAGGCGATGAAATCGCCGGCTCTCGAAAGTGCCCTAGACATCGACCGCGCCCGTTGGCTCCTTTTGTTCGAGCGTTCGATCAGCTCGCTCTCGATCCCGCTTCTTTTGGTCGTCATCTGCTGGCAAGCGATCCTCTTTTTCAGCTTCGGCCTCTTCGCCCCTTCCAACGCCATTTCGAAAGCCGCATTGGTCGCGTCCGCCGTCGCTGCGGCGGGAGCCATTTTTCTGATTCTGGAAATGGACAGCCCGTTTGACGGGTGGATTCAAATTTCCAGCAACAGGATGCTACTGGCGTTGAACCACTTAGGAAAATAATCTCGGGGAGTCAGGAAAAGACCCCCGCGATTTTTTTCATCACGGAGAGGAAGGCGGCATCCACGGGTTCTTGCGGCGCATTTTGCACAGGGAAGGGCTCTTCGTGTTTGTATTCGTAAGGGAAATCCATGCACTCGACCGGCACGGGGATGTCCCGCATTCTCCCTTGCAGAGTGTTTGCCACTTCATAGGCGGGAATGACTTCATCCTTCGCTAGGGCGATAGCGGAAATCCGCCCCGCCATTTCCCGGAATCGTCTTTCGCGAAAATCTGCCATCGCCTTGTAATTCAACATACTACGAAAGGCGCGCCCCGCGCTGTTGTCCAGGCATTCCGCCAGGCGGCGGTCGTGTTTGAGGTGGCTTTCGAGATGTTCGACGAGGTAGGAATAAAGGCGGACATTGGCTTCGCTGTCCAAAATAAATTTGGAGACGGGGGAGATGCGGTTGAAAACAGGCCCCCCGCAAAACATGGCCAGCCGGGTCTCGGAAAACAGGCCGTCCGGATTGCTCAAGAGGAGGACTTCCGACAAAAACCCCCCGATGGAATATGCCATGATGTCGGAGGTGACCCCTTCTTCAAAAAGCGGGTGCTCCCCGTTTTTGCAAGAGCCGACAAAGTCTTTGACATCGTGGAAAGTTTGTAGCCCGGACCACAAAAAGCGTTGCGGGTTTTTGTGCAGGCGCGCGCTGATCGCGGCGTTGACCAGAGAGGAGTGCAGCAAGTCGGGAAACTCTTCTTTCCGTTGGCGGCTAATTTTGTGCATCGCCCGCGAGTCGCTCCACAGCAACGGCGCCCGGTTCATGTGGAATGCGATCGGGAAGAGCACGACACTCTTTCCGGTAAGCTCCAACAACTTGGCCGCCCACGGCAAATATTTGTGCCAGTGTTTCTCGTTGAACCCGTGAAAAAGAAGAATCATCCCGCGGGTTTTCCCCTCGTTTTTCGGATGCAAAACATGATACAGGAAGGAACTATTTTCTGGCACACACACATCGGCGACATCTAGCAAATCGTCGCCCGAGCCTTTCAGTTCGTGGTCGTCCGGTAAAAAATGGGTATTCTTGGAAACAAACGAAAAATTATGGGCGCACACGCCCCCCCCCAAATCGATGATCGGACGGTCGAACACGACTTGTTCTTTCAGATGTTTGTGAAGCTCCGCGTAGTTCATCCTGTAACGATCCTTCTATAACAAGCAGATAATAAAGCAGTTAGCGGGAAAGGTGGCTGTCTAGCGGCCAGTCATTGTCCCCAAACGACAAGCAAGACACTTCGTTCCCACCATGCCCGTCACGCTATCTTGTCGCCTCCGAAACAGAAGTCAAGAGGAAGCTCC
>DYNR01000288.1 GCA_020720945.1 Chthoniobacter flavus
CGGCACGGCGGACTCCCCAGAAACCCCGCCCGCACCCCCTGCGGAACCCGGCAAAACTTCGCCTGTTTTTTCTGGTGCTTTCTGGGCAGGGGTTGCCGCTCCTTCCTGCTTTCCTTGAACGCCATCAGGCAAATTGGTCATCTGGCGAATCCCGTATTGCTCGACCAAAATAGGTTCCACCCGCTTCGCCAATTCCGCATCCAAATACAAAAACCGGGGATCATCCTTGAGCCGTATCTCGTGCAACCCGTTTTCTTTTCCATCCAGCGCCGCTTTCAATTCCGCCAAACTCCCAATCGCCTTGCCGTTGACCTCCTCAACCACCAATCCCGAAAGCCACTCGTATCCCAGCGTCGCCGGAGTCGGCATGACCCCACTCAAAAAAACGACCTTCTGCCCCCCAGAAAAAAGCTCGTTCTGGAACTGGTCGCTGTTCACCAAACGATCCGGGGCTACCTTCCGCCAATCGTTCCCCCACTCCCTCAGATAATCTTGGCTCAACTCTTGAAACACCAATCCCCCGGCAACCAAATACGGAGGTTGCTTGTCGAAATACGACGGAGGCACAGAAAGTGCAGCCAAATCGCGCCTCCCCAAAACCGCCGACAACTCCTTTTCTTCCCCCTCCCGATACACCTTAAACTTCACCGTCTCCCCGGCTTTTTTCACGCTGCTGATCAGATACCCCATCGGAATCCTCCCGTATGCGATATGCGAAAAATTCCCATCGGAATCAATCGTCTTGTCATCAATGGCAAGCAACACATCCCCCACCCTCAACCCCGCTTTTTCTGCCGCCCCCCCCGCATCAACCCTAGAAACAAACACCCCGTTGTTTTCCTTCAACCCCAAATAACGCCGCAACTGCGGGTCGCGCAGCGGTGCCGTCCCGACCCCCGCCCGCGGAAACACCGCGTAATTTTCCGATTGCACCCCTTGAAGAAACCGCGCAACCACCTCTGGCGGAATCACATCTGCCGTCTGGTTCCTCGAATCATACCGCATCAACAACCCTAGCAAACGCCCGTCCCGCACCGTCGGCAAAACAAAACTCCCCTCCCTCTGCTGGATCGGTGCCGTGAGCCGAAACTCTAAAAAACCAACATCCTCAAGGACATAAGGAGCAACCGTTATCGCCGTAATTTTCGCCTGCGTGGGCGCGATGACCCCGTTGGACTCCAGTTGCAAAATCTCGGCACCGCTCCCGACCTTCGCCGTCTCATCCAGCGAAAGAGGCACCGCCGACCCCAAAAATTCGGGGTCGATCGCAGCGAGCAACGCCAAGTTAACCTCGTAATCAACATACAACAACTTCGCGGGAGAACGCTCGCCAGAAGCCGGCCTCTCAAACTCGATGTAGGTGTAATTCTGCACCAACTCCGCCGTCACCAACACTTGGTTCGGCCCCACCACGACCCCGAGCCCACGCCGCGAAACCGGTGTCTTTTTCATCCACGGACGAAACAAATTGTATTCCTGCGAAGTGCAATTCACCCGGACAAGGGACTTGCTAAAATCGCTGACCGCTTTCGGGTCGGGGCGGATGGCAGGGATCGTCGGCGGCGGCGGCGTCCCCGCCCAAGAAGGAGCGCCCACCACCACCACGGCGACAACCCCACATAACAGACTGTAAACCAAGCTCTTTCTCACTGCTTCAAATACTGGGTATCTCCGACATTATATCTCTGGCGAATCCGCGCCTCGGCTTCTTCCACCGCCGCCTTCTCCAACACCAAAGGCTTGCCCTCCCCCAAAAAACGGAACACATAAAAATCCGCAGGCTCTTTCAGCGCCGCCACCACATCGCCCAACCGCCGGATTTTTTTCCCGTTAATCTCATCCAAAATCGAATAGCGGAAGTCGCTCGCGTAAGTGTTCACGGCATCGGGCAAAATGTTGCTCAACACCACCAGCTCCGGATATTCCTTATACACATGGTCGGTCAAAAAACTCTCGAACAGATACTTCAACCGCCGGTGTCCAGGCTGGTAAGCGTGCATCAAATCTTCGTCCACGGGTTGGAAAACCAACCCCGCAAACACGACAAACTCCGGCCGTTCCCGATAAGAGCGCGCCGCAATATTTCCCGAAAAAGGCTTCAGGGGCATCTCCGCAGACAAAGGAACCCCTTGCCGCAAAATGTCCAACTTCAAGCTCTCCCCCAAAAACTTCCTTTCCACAACCTCCGCCAACTCGACATTTTCTTCGCCGAGTTCAACGCTCCCGTCGCTGGCGATGCGGTGCCCGTCAATCCCCATCAACACATCCCCTTCCCGCACATACCCGTCGGTCGTCCCCCCGCCAAAAACCGTCCCAACCAAAACCCCCGTATCCATGTCCTCCAATCCTAACCCTTTCCGCTGCGCAGGGTTATGCAAAGGGTAATAAGTCAACGCGAGATCCATATAGCGGTCGTAAGAACCATCTTCGACATCTTTCAAAAAACGGGCAACCACCGGCGTGGGAATCATGTATCCGACATTCTGCGCGACATCTCCGCTGAAACCTTGGAACGCCACGCCGACAACTTTTCCCCCTTGCAGCACGGGCCCCCCGCTGTTGCCCGGATTGATGGCAGCATCGATCTGGATCGTCAAATGCGAGTCCGTCCCCGTGTGCGAATACGAGTGAAAATCAATCCGCGAAACAACCCCTTGCGTCACCGAAAGCCTATCTCCGCCAATGGGATACCCATAAACACTGACCGTCGATTCCAGCTCGGGAATCCCCCCCAACTCCAGCGCTTCCATCCCATCAAAAAACGATTCGTCGCCCACCTTCACCATCGCCAAATCGCAGTCGTGCCCGATGAACTCCACGCTCGCAGGATAAAGTTTCGGATCCCCTTGTTTCGTCAGCGTCACAAACTTCGCGTGTGCAACCACATGCGCATTGGTCAAAATCCTGTTCCCCCCGATCACAAAACCGGAACCAACCCCGCTGCCGACCTTTCCCGGTTCCCACGGTTGCGTATAGTCGGGATACACCTTCTTGACGGCCACGCGGACCACGCTCTGCCCAACCCGCACCTTTTCCGAAGCCCCCGCAGACACAACCTGCACGGTTTGCAGCAACAGCAATAAAACTCCGAAATACAAGACCCGCACCATGGTGCAAGGATTGTAGCGAAAAAAAAACTTCCTGCAACCTCCCAATACCAGTTTTTTAGCCCTCGCATAACACCTCCG
>DYNR01000289.1 GCA_020720945.1 Chthoniobacter flavus
CTTTTTCCAGCAAAGCCTTTGCGCTAAATTCCCGCCATGACACCTCTGGTTGTAATCGCTGGTTTTTTGGGGGCAGGAAAAACGACACTGCTCCGCACCCTCGTCAAAGAACTGGCTACGGAGGGAGCAATTCCGACGGTTTTGTTGAACGACTACAAAAACGCCAAGGTCGATGCGGGGTTGTTTGCGGAGCTTGATGCGGTGGTAAAACCCATCAGCGGGGCTTGCGTGTGTTGCGACGCAAGCTGGGAAATGCTCGAAATCCTCGATGCTTACGGGCACCCGGAGCAAGGGGTGGTTTTGCTAGAAACCAACGGGACGGCCGATGCCGAAGAAACCGTTGCCTTGCTCGCTTCCGACCCCAAACTGCGGAGGTATTCCTTGCCGTTTCAGGTGGGCGTGATCGATGCGAAACGCTGGCAGAAAAGATTTTGGAACAACGGGTTAGAAAGAGACCAAGCCAAAGTTGCCCGCAGGTTTTTTTTCGGGCATCTCGACGAGGTGGACGCAGCGCGCGAAGCGGAAGTAAGAGCTTATTTCGCCGAAAAATTCCCGGCGACGCAAGCGGCGACTGCCGGAGAATTGGCTGAAGAAATCGCCAGGATGGCGGCAAATGCAGGCAGGGGAAAAGAAAGGGAAATCGTTTTTCCACGCAAAAGATCGCCCGGAGGCCGAGGCGGCACCCACGAGGAAAAACACCACTTTTCCGCATTGGAAATCGCTTTGCCAGAGAAGGTTGAAAGAGAAAAACTCCTCTCCGCCCTGCGCGGTTTGCCCCCGCAAATCCTGCGGGCTAAAGGCGTGGTCCGGTTTCAAGACCAGCCGGAAAAACTGTGGATATTCCAGAAAATCCACCGGTCAGAAACAGCGCAACTCGTTCCGATAGAAGGAGAACCAAAAGTAAAATCGCCGCTCGCCGTTTTTGTCGCAGGGTCTTTTCCTCCCGGCTTCCCGGAAAGTTTCTTTGAATCGCTCGGCACTTGACTCTCCGCCTACTCCCGGCAGATTTTCCGCCGCCAAAAGCTCGGGAAATAAAAAATCACAAGTTGGCACGACTATTGCTTTAAGCGGAAGTTGCCGACCTGAGCACGCCGTGCAAGGGGGAAGCAAACAAGAAACAACCAAATAAAACACATGTTCAAAACCAAATCCTTAGTGGCGACCCTGGCCGCTGCGCTTATCGCGGCGGGGGCGTGTTCCATCTCACCGACGGCACTGGCGCAAGACGCCGTCACAACCGAGGTCCAGCAAACAACGGTCGTCGTAGAAGCAGTAATGCCGGCACCAGTCGCTCCCGCGGCAGCAGCACCCGATGCCCCTGCCCCCCCGTCGCTGGAAGACCGCATCAAAGGCCTGGAAGCCTACATCAACAACGGCGATCCCGCCGGAAGCGGCATCGTCGGTGTCGCGGGCCCGGGCCACACCGCCTGGCTGATGGTCTCTTCCGCATTGGTGCTCTTCATGACATTGCCTGGCCTGGCATTGTTCTACGGTGGCCTAGTCCGCTCAAAAAATGTGCTATCCATACTCGCAATGTGCTTAGGCATCGCGGGCATGGTCACAATCCTTTGGTGGGCAGTCGGTTACAGCTTGGTTTTCGGAACGAATTTTTCTAGCCCATACTTTGGAGGGACGGAATTTTTCTTCCTGAACGGGGTCGGCGCAGCGCCGAACACCAACTACGCTTACTGGGTCCCTCAGAGCGTGTTTTGCATTTTCCAGCTCACCTTTGCAATCATCACGCCCGCCCTCATTTTCGGCGCGACGGCGGAACGGATGAAATTCTGGGCGGTGCTAGCATTCACTTTCCTCTGGATGTTCATCATTTACTTCCCTCTCGCCCACATGGTGTGGGGTGCGACGGGTCTGATGAACGGCGTATGGAATGCCGATGCGGTGATCCCTTCCATCGACTTCGCGGGTGGCACGGTGGTTCACATGTCGTCGGGGTGGACTGCGCTGCTGCTGTGCATCATTCTCGGGAAACGGCTCGGGTTCGGCAAACAGCCGATGCCTCCTCACAGCATGGTGTTGTGTATGGTGGGGACGGGAATTCTCTGGGTTGGCTGGTATGGGTTTAACGCGGGCAGCTCTTTGGCCGCGGATGGCATCGCCGCAAACGCCTTTATGACAACAACGATCGCGGCCGCTGTCGGCGCCTTTGTCTGGGCGATGATGGAAGCGATCTTCAAAGGCCACCCCAGCATTCTGGGCTTCTGTTCCGGTGTCGTCGCCGGCTTGGTCGTCATCACCCCAGCCGCCGGGTTCGTCAGCTCCACAGGGGCGGTCATCATCGGTGTGGGTGCTGGAATAATCCCCTTCCTTGCAGTGACTTATCTCAAACCGATGCTCGGTTACGACGATGCCTTGGATACCTTCGGCGTCCATGCGGTCGGCGGGACTTTAGGAGCATTTTTGACGGGGGTTCTCGCTTCGGCAGACATCAACGCCAACTTGGTCAGTGAAGCCTATGCGGCCAAAAACGGGCTCAAAGCGGCGGTCGAAGGCGGCACGCTGTGGATCGTCCAACTCCAGGCGATGGCAGTCACGCTTGTCCTGTCCTTGGTCGGCACGCTCATCATCGCTTTTGTCATCAAAGCCATCGTCGGCTTGCGGCCATCCACCGAAAGTGAATCGGGCGGATTGGACATCGCAGACCACGGAGAAGAAGGCTACATCTACACCAAGTAACCAACGGATAGAAAAAAAGAACCATGAAAAAGATCGAAGCAATCATCAAGCCTTTCAAGCTCGAAGAAGTAAAAGATGCCTTGGCAGACCTCGGAATCGAAGGAATGACGGTCAGCGAAGTCAAAGGTTTCGGGCGGCAAAAGGGGCACACGGAAATTTATCGTGGCAGCGAATACACGGTCGATTTTCTTCCGAAGATCAAAATCGAGCTAGTGATAGCCGACGCGACTTTGGAAAGCGCCCTCGCGGCAATCATCAAAGCGGCCAAAACAGGGAAAATCGGTGACGGGAAAGTCTTCGTATCGCCCGTAGAAGAAGCGATACGGATACGGACCGACGAAACCGGAGAAAAAGCCGTGTGAGGCTCCGCACACAACCTTCTTGTTGAGGGGTGGAAAAATAGCGAGGCGGCGGGAAAGGAGAGTTTCCCCTGAATCAGTGAGATAACTGCTGTGAATCTCTGCAATCAATTGGGCTGCAAA
>DYNR01000290.1 GCA_020720945.1 Chthoniobacter flavus
ATCCCATGAAAAAACTCCTCCTTCTTACAACGATTCTTGCATTTTCAGCATTGGCAATGCCCCTTCACGCAGGCGATGCTGCCACAGACCAGGCACTCTTCAACCAGACCATCAAAGAGCTGAAAGCATCCAACCCCGACATCCTTGCGATGCAGAAAAAGATCATCGAGTTCAAGCAAGCCAACGAGATCCAAGAGGCGCACAAAGCCGAAGTCGAGTTCCTAGAAACCATCAAACCGCAAGTCATCGAACGCCAACCCGAATTAACTGATTTCATTGAAAATCGTATTGCAGGCATCCGCAGAAAAATCCAATAATCCCAAAGAAATAGCGGAGGGCGGAGGAAGAAAGCTGAAACCTGAAAGCTGAAAGATGAAACCTGAAAGCTGAAAGCTGAAACAAATCCCCCAATCTGAAATCCCGCTCCCCGCCCTTTCCCTTCTCAATTCTCCCTTCTTCCTTTTTCAATTCTCAATTCTCAATTCTCAATTTTCCCTTCCCCATGTTCCGCCTCTCCGCCACCCTTCCCCTCCTTAGCGCACTCCTCTCCCTCACCCTCGCCAACGCCCAATCCCCCATTTCGGTAGCAAAAGACACCCCCGAAGATGTCTTTGCCATCACCACCGAAACCCTCGTCAAAAATCCCCCCCTCTTCGGGACCAACATCCAGCTATTTCCCTTCCGTCCGTGGGTTGGCACCCGCATGGTCAACATCTGGAACGACCAATGCACCTTCGAGCCCATCCTGTTCCGCCACCTCCACACCCTATCCAAACCGGATAAACCGAACACCCCCGATGAAATCACGGAAATCTGGGGCGGCGGCAAAACCGGTTTTTCCTATTGGGGCAAGCTCGTATCCGGCACCCTCGACGGAGCCGAAGTCATCATTTACCGCAACGAAAAAGGGACCTACCAGCCCATCCACCAGACCACCGTCAAACAGCATATAGCCGAAAAAGGCGTGGACGAACGGATCCTCCTTTCCACCCCCATGCCCTCCCCCGCAGGCGAAGGCGACATCCTCGTTTTCACCAAAAAAATGACCGATTTTCCCGTTGCCATGAAGCAGGGGAAACCGGAAAAAGGCTACGGTTTTTTTGCGCCCGATAAAGGGACGGCGACGGAAGCCACCCTCGACACAGCGACCTTCGCCCCCGAGGGCGGCAGCACGGCGAGCATAAAAATCACCATGCCCGGCGGCGGCCAAGGCATGAGCCACCAATACATGGGAGGCAAAGCCGTCGAACCCCTCCGCTTCAAACAGGGCATCCCCTACAAAGGGCAAATCTGGCTCCGCCAAGACGGGGTCGCCGACGGCAAAGTGACCCTCCAAGTCGGCAACCAGACCAAACAGACTTTCGATGTGACGGGCAACTGGAAGAAATACGAGTTCGAGTTCCAACCCGACAACGCCAAAGAGCCTGCGGGGAATGCGAGCCGGCTAAAAATTTCGACCGACAAACCCGGCACCGTCTGGGCGGACAACCTCCTTGTTTGGCAAACCGACACCGCGCCCTTCGCCGTTCTGAAACAGCACAGCGACGAGCTGAAGCAATGGAAACCGGGGATGTTCCGCCTCTGGGAAGGTCTGGAACGCGGAACCATGGAAGCCTGGCTTTCCGATGGCTTTGCGGAACAAAATGTGGCATCCGCCAAAGCACCCGAGATGGGCAACACCAACGGCCTGAGCCTGAATAAATCCCTGGAACTCTGCGCCGCGATGGGCGACTCCCCCGCCACCCGCTCCAACCCTTGGCTCGTCCTCTACCCCGCATTCTCCGATGCCGAACTCTCCCTGCTCATGGAATACCTCGCGGGCGACACCGCAACCCCCGGCGGCAAACTCCGCGCCTCGCACGGACACCCGGAACCTTGGTCCAAACAGTTTGAAAAAATCTATTTTGAAGTCGGCAACGAAACTTGGAATATGTCCTTCCTCCCCCTCGCCTGGCCGGGCAAAGCCGACATCTACTCCGCGCTGGCAAACCGCTCCATCGCTTTCTTAAAAAAGCATCCGCTCTACGATAAAGAACGGATGGTGGGTGTAGCGTGTGGCTGGAAGGACGGCCCGGAATGGACAAAAAAAGTCGCAGAAGCCTGCACGGAAGCGGACATGATTGATTTTGCGAGCTACTACGGTGGCTGGGATGGCGTGACGGTGATGGGCGCGAGCGACAAGGATTTTTACACCAACCAGCTTCTTTACAGCGCATGGATCGACGAGCCGAAAATCGACAAATGCAAGTCCTTCGTCGATGCGGTCAACAAATCGGGGCGCAAGCTCGAGATGTCGGTCTATGAAGGCGGCCCCGGCTACGCGGTTCCCACCCCCGCAAAACCTTGGACAGACGAGAGCGAATCGGTCGGCAAATCCCTCGCCCTCGGCACGCTCACGCTCGATGCCTACCTGAGCTACGCGGAGCGCGGCTTCACCGCAACCGCCTACTTCCTTTACAAAATGGGAACCAACTGGGCGAGCCACAGCGACATGGAGAAATTCGTCCCCTTCCCCTCTTGGCTCGCGCTCCAACTCCGCAACCACCACTGCTCGGGCGACCTGATGAAAGTCATCCCCGAATCCGTCCGCACCATGGATGTCGCCGCCACGGAAGTCAGCAAGCTAACCTCGAAAGGCGATGTAAAAACGCTCAAAATCCCCGCGAAAACCGGCATCTTGCAGACCACCTGCCACGCCTTTGCAGAAGGGAAAAAACACGCCTTCATCCTCATCAACCGCTCCTATGACGAGCCCCGCAAGGTGGTGCTCAAATTGCCCTACGACCCCCAGCCAAAAGCCGTCCTCCACAAGCTCACGCACGAGGATCCGAAAGCCCACAACCGCACGGAACCCAATGTAAAATTGAGCCAAGAAGAGATCAGCAATTTTTCAAAAACCGCCACAGTCACCGTCCCGCCCGCCTCCGTTGTCGTGGTCGTCAACGAAGGGAAATGAAAACCCGCAGATGACCGCAGAACCACGCAGATGGGGGGAAAAAACTTTGGAGTGCGGTGGCACGACCTCGGACGGGAAGGCACGACTTCTGAAGGCAGAAGTTAGAAGGCAGAAGGCAGAAGGCATCCCCCACTTTTTCAATTTTCAATTTTCAATTTTCAATTATCCTTCTCCCTCCCCACTCTTCTCCCTTTTTCTCTTTTC
>DYNR01000291.1 GCA_020720945.1 Chthoniobacter flavus
GCCTCACTTCGCTCCCCAGCCGAAAAGGACAACGGGGATAGTCTTTAGCAGGATTACAAAGTCGAATTCCAGTGACCAGTTATCGATGTATTCGAGATCCATGGCGATCCATTCATCGAAGTTTGTCACCTTGTTGCGACCGCGGATTTGCCAGAGGCAGGTCAAGCCAGGTTTCATGCTCAAGCGTCTGCGGTAGCTGAACTTATCGAATTTTTTGACTTCGTAATCCGGGAGCGGGCGGGGACCAACGAGGCTCATTTCTCCACGCAGGACATTCCAGAGTTGAGGTAACTCGTCGATGCTTGTGCGGCGGATGAATTTTCCGAAGGGAGTAACGCGGGGGTCTTCGGTCATTTTGAAAACCGGGCCATCCATTTCATTGTATTCGTCGAGTTGGGATTTGATGGTTTCAGCATCCGGAACCATCGAACGGAATTTGAACATCGTGAATTTTTTTCCGTGGAGACCCGCACGGGTTTGGCGAAAAAGAACAGGACCACGGGAAGTCCATTTGATGATGGCAGCAATGATCAAAAGAAAAGGAGCGAGCAGCAGGATCGCCGCAGCAGCAACAAACCGATCCATCAATGCTTTTACGAAAAACGCCCAAGACACTTCTGGGGTATTGCGAAAAACGAGCATTGGTTGGGAACTGAGGTAATCATAAGTCGGTTGGGCGATGGAGGTTCGGATAAAATTGGCATCGAGCCAGACTTCGATACCTTCCACTTCGCAAGAATTGATGGCTTGCTGCATACAGTCCACATTCATTTTGTGGAAGCAGAGGACGACCCTGCCGACGGCGTGTTCGTGGATTTGTTCTACCAGCAAATCCACCGAGAGAGTTTCCAGATCGACTTCGGCCAAAATTTGGATTTCTTGGAGGACGGAGGCGGGGAGTTTATTGACCAGTTCTCGGATCGCCGAAGGCTCTCCGGCGAAGATGACGGATTCGCGGAAGTTCCCATGTCTGACGGCGTTACGGTAGTAGATTTCCGATGCCCAGTTTCTTAGAAGAAGCAGCAAGGGGGCGATCAGCAAGAGAAGAATGAGGAGGGAGCGACTCGGGACATACACGCGTAAGAAAATGACGCAGAGACCGATAACGAGAACCAACAGCGTGCCTGCTTTGAAAATTTGGTTGATCCTCTGTGGTAAATTCGGGAGTTGTTGGTGGGTATAGAAGCCGTAAAAATTGAGGAAAACCGGACCTAGCGGAACCAAGATTGCAAGCATCCAAACATTTTCGGAAAACGGGGGGATTTGGTTGAGCAGGTCGAAGTTGACGATATTTTGCGTCCGCAAAAAATAGCTCAACCAGAGGGCGAATCCCAGAAGGAAGCCATCCAGTATCCTGTTGATTTGAGCGAAGATTTCCCTTTTTTTGCGGATCATGAACCAGTAAATTTAGCTTGTCAGCGGGGAACTGGTTAAGTTGTTTTTTGGGAGTTGGCAAACAGAAAATAAACGGCTAAGCAGAAAAGCGTTTATGAGAAAAGGCAATCGTTTTTGGGAAGGGGGAACCGTGGTAGGAACTGCACATACAGCGCGAGGTCTCGGCATGGTGGGCAAAGGCGTTTTCTCGATGGTCGATGCCGTTGAGATCCGTTTGGATCAACTGAAAAGGATGCCGGAACTTCAGGTTTTGGAGAAGGCAGGAGTGCCGGTGATTTTGACACCACGGCATTTTGCGGAAGGCGGGGGGCGCGAGTGGGGGGAACGCGAAAGGTTGGGGGCGTTGGCGCCCTTGTTGTCGGCGGCGGCGGCGGTGGATATTGAACTGCTTTTGTTGGAAGAGGGCAGAGAGTTGCAGCGTGAAGTTTTCGGTGCTGGGGTTCCCTTGATTTTGTCGTTTCACGATTTTGTTGCGACTCCGTCCTTTGCTCGGTTACAAGAGCTTTACGGGAAGGCGTGCGCCGAAGGTGCTGCTGTTTTCAAAGTGGCGACGGCGTTGCAGGATGCGGGCGACATCGGGGCACTTTTGAGTTTGTTAGAAGAGTCTCGCGGAAAAGAGGTTGCCGTTGCCGTGATGGGGATGGGGACGCTCGGTCGAGCTTCGAGAATTTATTTGGCGGCAGCGGGTTCGGTGCTGAATTATGGGTGGTTGCATCGCCCTCAGGTGCCAGGTCAGTATCCCGCCAAGCTTTTAAAAAAGCGCTTGATGGAAACGCTAACTGATTGAAGTGCTTTACGGACAAAGCGTTACGAAGTGAGGGTCCGAGAGGAAACCCGGGGGGAAAGGAGAGCATCATCTGGGCAACGGGTGTTCTTTTTTTGCTGGCAGGTTTTTTCCCATCGCCTTATTTTTGGGTTCTTATGAGCGAACAAATCCAAGAAATCAGAGATGTTACGGTAGGGGTTTTGGCGAATGTTTATTTTGACGGAAAAGTCGTGAGCCATGGCATCCGTTTGGCCGATGGTAGCCGGAAGACGCTGGGGTTGATTTATCCCGGCGAGTTTCATTTTGGAACTGGTGCGCCAGAGCGCATGGAAATCGTTGCGGGAGATTGCGTTGTTCGGATTGACGGAGAAGAGGATACAAAAAATTATTCTGTTGGGAGCAGCTTCGATGTCGCTGGAAATTCAGGCTTTTCTATTTCCGTGAACGAAGGGATTTGCCAGTATATATGCAGTTTTCTTTGAACTGAACCCGGCGAAAAAAGCCGTCCGTTATCCGTTTGAAATGCGAGGCTCAGGATTCCTAAAATCGCCTGAGCCTCAACTTGTTACGCCACTTTTAGCTTCCTTGCATTTTTTTATTTCCAAGAATGCGAAACGAAAAATCAAGTCACGCGTAAGCCATTCGTTCCCGGACACATTCCTCTGCGCCTGAAACCATTTCGGCGGTAAATCGGGCAACTAACGCTTCCTTCAGCGGTTGTGTTTTCGGATCGTTCCAGAGATTTTTTTTCTGCAAAGGGTCGGTTTCCATATCGTAAAGTTCCCCGTATTCCCTGTCGCGATATAACACTAGTTTATGGCTTTCCGTCACAAAGGTGTTTTGAAAAAAGCTCCCCTGCGATGGGCGAAACTCGATTTTTGCATGCTCTCGGCATTTTTCCCGAGCGTCGATCCATGAGGTTCTTTGCGAAATCCCTTGGTCTTCAACACCCGCTCCCGATATTTCGGCAATGTCGCGAA
>DYNR01000292.1 GCA_020720945.1 Chthoniobacter flavus
CCGCCTATTTCTGTCAGCGGAGGAGTTGGGAGCCGCTTTGGACGAGGAGCGCGAAGCCGATGCTCCACGGGATGGCGGCGGCGGCGATCCAGAGGAAAATTTTGAGGGGCGATTCTCCGAGGGCGAGGGCGAGGAGCGCGGCGATGTAGGGGCCGATGGTGACGGGGGCGATCGCGGCGAGTCCGGGCAACCCGCCCCGAAGCCAGATTCTCCAAAAGAGTTTTTTGGGGTCGGGGACGGGGCAAATGCGAAATTTTTTTAACAGCCAATTTCTGGCGGGTGTCCCTGCCGCCATGACGGCTAGGGTGATTCCCGCGTAGCCGATCCACGCCATGCCTGCGGCGAACCACGGGGAAATGCCCAAGGCGACTCCGGCAGGCACGGCGCCGATAAAATAGGCCGCCCCGAGGGCGAGGGAAGAAAGGGCGGCGTAGAGCATCGGGAAAAAAGGGGGTGGGGTGAAATCGGAGGAGGTCAGGAAGAGAATTTCGCCCGGAATTTTTCGAATTCCGAAGCCATGAAATCTTCGTCCGCAGGCTGATTCATGATTTCCTCGTAATTGCTTTGCACGACGCCGGTTCCTTCGATTTCTTTGAGGAAGCGGCTCGGGAGGGAGAGTTCCGTGCTACCGTATTTTTTTCGGTTTTGGCAGTGGGTGATGGTCAGGGTTTTCATGGCGCGGGTGATACCGACATAGAAGAGGCGGCGTTCCTCGTCGAGGGTTCCTTCGGAGAGCGAGCGGGAGTGGGGCAAGAGAGCTTCTTCCGCGCCGATGAGGTGGACATGAGGGAACTCCAATCCTTTGGCTGCGTGGAGGGTGATGAGCGTGACACCTCGGGCGGAATCTTCTTCGTCCTCTTGGCGGTCGCGGTCGAGGTTCATTTCGTCCAAGAAGCCTTGGAGTCCATCGGTGGAGCGTTGCTGGTAGCGCTGGATCAGGCCGAGCATGTCGCGGAGGTTGCTTTCCCTGTTAAAAAATTCTTCTTCGGTTTTGCAGACGCGGCGCAAATCTTCGCTGTATCCGCAGGTGTCGAGGAAGGAGGAGATGAGGGTGAAAAGATCGGCGCCTGGGGTGGAGACTTGGATGCGGAGGGTCTGGAGGGATTCGAGGAACGAGGTGATGTTTGGGGCGCTTTTGCGGGAGCAGCGGGAGAGGAACTCCGGTTTGGAAAGGGTTTCTTGGACGCTGCATTTGGAGGCGGCGCTTTCGGAGAGGGCGAGTTCGACGGAGGTCGGGCCGATGCCGCGCGGCGGGGTGTTGATGATGCGGAGGAGTGCCTGGTCGTCGTCGGGGTTCATGATCGCCGAGAGGTAGGCGAGCAAGTCCTTGACCTCGCGTCGGTCGTAGAAACTTTTTCCGCCGACGACGCGGTAGGGGATGCGGAGGCGGCGCAGCTCGTTTTCCAGGAGGCGCGATTGGGCGTTCATGCGGAACAGGACCGCGAAATGTTCCCATGGTAATTTTTCCGATTCCCGTTGCGCGGCGATTTCCGAAACGACGAATTCCGCTTCTTCCACATCCGAGGGCATCGCCATGACTTGGACGGGGGCGGCTTCCTTGCCCGCGCACCAGAGGCGTTTTCCCCGGCGGTTTTTGTTGTTGCGGATGAGGCGGTTAGCGGCATCGAGGATCGCTGTTGTGCTGCGGTAGTTTTGCTCTAGTTTGAAGATGGAAGGGGAGGGAAAATGTTTTTCAAACTCCAAGATGTTTGAGATTTCCGCACCGCGCCAACCGTAGATGCTTTGGTCGTCGTCCCCTACGACGCAGACATTTGGGTTGAGGCCTTTTGCCAAGAGGCTCACCAGTTCGAGCTGGAGGCGGTTGGTGTCCTGGAACTCGTCCACCATGATTTGGTCGTAGCGGTTTTGCCATTGTTCGCGCGCTTCCGGGAACTCGTTCAGGAGGCGGACGGTTTGGACGAGCAGGTCGTCGAAGTCCATGGCGTTCTGGAGTTTCAGTTCGTCTTGGTAATTTTGGTAAACGGCACCGAGGAGGGTCGTTTGGTCGGGGGGGGCGTTCCAGCCTTGGTTTTTTGCTTTGCTGATGAGGGAGAGGGCGACTTTGTGGTCGAGGGATTCGTCTTTGGCGGCGGTGCGGGCGATGACTTTTTTTAGGAGGCCGGCCTGGTCGCTGTCGTCGAAGATGCTGAAGTTTTTTTTGTAGCCCAGGAGTTGGGCATGGGAGCGGAGGATGCGGACGCAAAGGGAGTGGAAAGTGCAGGCAGTGACGGCTTTTGCGGCATCGGGGGGGACGAGAGAAGCGATGCGTTCCTTCATTTCTCGGGCGGCTTTGTTGGTGAAAGTGACCGCCAGGATTTTTTCTGGTGGGGTGAGTTCCTCGATGAGGTAAGCGATGCGGGAAGTGATGACGCGGGTTTTGCCCGTTCCTGCGCCCGCCAAAATCAGGAGGGGGCCGGAGATGCAGGTGACGGCATCTTGCTGTTCCGGGTTGAGGTCGAAAATCCGTAGCTTGGTGATCATTCGTTTGGCCGCAGCGCGGAGCAGAGTCGTTGGAGGATTGTTGGGAAAAGGTGGTGCTCGGCGATTTGGATGCGGGCGTGGAGAGATTCGGCGGTGTCGCCAGGCAAGACGGGCACGGTTTCTTGGCCTAAAATTTCCCCGCTGTCGATGCCCTCGTCAACGAAATGGACGGTGCAACCCGAGACGGTTGCGCCCGCGTCGATTGCCTGTTTCCATGCGGCGAGGCCGGGGAATTGCGGGAGCAGGGAGGGGTGGATATTGACGATTCTGCCGGGGAAAGCGGAGAGGAGGGGAGCTTTGATGACGCGCATATAGCCGGCGAGGACGACGAGTTCGATGCCGTGGTTGTAGAGGGCGGCGACGAGGCGGCTTTCTTGTTCTTCCGAGAGGCGGGTGCGGTAGCGCGTTTCCGGGAAAGACAGGAAGGGGATGGAAGCCTCGCGGGCGATGTCCGATATCCCCGCATCTGGTTGGTCGGAAACGATGAGGGCGATTTCGGCGTCCAGTTGGCCTGCGCAAATCGCGGAAAGGATAGTGCGGCAATTCGAGCCTTTTCCCGAACCCAGGACGCTGAGGCGGACGGGAGATTTTTTTTTAGGAAGATTCATGAGTGCCGGGATTATGCCAAGAAGGCGGTTCCGTGACTAG
>DYNR01000050.1 GCA_020720945.1 Chthoniobacter flavus
AGACCCAAGGGTATTCCTTGGTTTTTTCCAAGCCCTTTCGCTCCAATGCCTTACATATCTTCTTTGCATTTATCTCACGGATTCAGGTCTAGGCGTTCCGTTGCGGGTCTGGTTCTCGCGGCGGTTTCAACCGACAATTTTTTCAACGAGCAAAGCAAAACGCATCCATTTTCAATCCGCAGTCCTGCGGTATTTCGGCAGGGCGCAATGCGGGTGAAGCAACCTCCAAAACACTAAAAAAGAAAGCTCCTGCCATGATCGAACGCCGTTCCAAAATCCTCCGCCACCGTGTGTTATTTGTCGAAGACGACTTGGGCTCCGCCAGTGCCGCGGGGCGTGCCGCGCAACTTTTGAAAACCGAGCTAGAGCTCAATGATGTCGATGTGGTTGGCGCGCCGAGTCTTGCGGATGCCAAAGGGCTATTTTTGTCCGATGCCGGGCTGCACGGGATTTTGCTCGATTGGACGCTGGGCGGCGGAGAAGATGCGCCGCACGCCGAGGCGATGGCATTGCTCGATTTCATCCGATCCAGGAACGAAAAGATCCCCGTTTTTTTGCTGACCGACCGGGAGAAAGGTAGCGGGTTGTCCGAAGAGGTGCTTTCGCAAGTGAGCGAGTTGGTTTGGCTGATGGAAGACAGTGCCCCGTTTGTGGGCGGGAGGATCCAGGCGGCGGTGAAGTCCTACGCCAAGAAGTTGTTGGGCCCGATGGCGTCGGCACTCATCGAGTTCGATTTGGTGCACGAGTATTCTTGGCACACGCCGGGGCATACGGGAGGGACTGCATTTCAGAAATCTCCTTCAGGCAGACTGTTTTACGATTATTTTGGAGAAGCCATGTTCCGTTCGGATTTGTCCGTGAGCGTCGGGGAACTGGGGTCGTTGCTCGATCACACGGGGCCGATTGCCGAGGGGGAGCGCTACGCCGCCAAAGTGTTTGGGGCGCACCGGACTTATTCCGTGACCAACGGGACATCCACTTCCAACCGCATCATCTGGATGGCCTGTGTCGGGAGGGGGCAAAAAGTTTGGGTTGACCGCAACTGCCACAAATCCAGCGAGCAAGGGATTACTTTGACGGGGGCGGAGCCTTGCTATTTGCGGACAACGAGAAACCGTTACGGGATCATCGGGCCCATCCCGCCGGAAAATTTGCGCGAAGAGATTTTGGTGGAAGGCGGAAAACCCCAGCATATTGTCATCACTAATTCCACTTACGACGGGTTGACCTACAATGTTGACCGCGTGTTAGAGTTGGTCGGAGGGGCATCCGACAGGATTCATTTTGACGAAGCGTGGTATGCGTATGCCAGGTTCCATCCGCTTTACCGCGGACGGTTTGCGATGAGGGGGGAGGCGAAAGCGCACCCCGCCGATGCCCCGACGATTTTTGCAACGCATTCCACGCACAAACTGTTGGCGGCGTTGTCGCAAGCATCTTTTATCCATATCCGCGAAGGGCGGCGCAACATCGACCATGCGAGGTTCAACGAATCCTTCATGATGCACGCGTCCACCTCGCCGTTTTATCCCATCATCGCGTCCAACGATGTGAGTGCGTCCATGATGGACGGGAAAGGCGGCGAAGTGCTCGTCGAAGAGTCCTTGCGGGAAGCCGTGGCCTTCCGTCAAACCGTGACGCGGCTTTGGCGCAGGCACGACGAAAGCGGGGACTGGTTTTTCCAGACATGGAACCCGAAATCCGTGGAAGACCCGGGGACAGGGAAGCGGGTCGCGTTCGAGGAAGCCTCGCCCGACCTGCTCGTCCGCGAGCCATCTTGCTGGGTGTTGCATCCGGGGGATGCGTGGCACGGGTTTGAGCTCGAAGACGGTTACTGCATGCTCGACCCGATCAAGGTATCGGTCTTAACCCCTGGGGTGGAAGAGGATGGGACGATTTCCGAAAAAGGTTTTCCCGCCGCATTGCTCACCGCCTACCTCGATGCGCGGGGAATCGTGGTGGAAAAAACCGGGGATTACGCCGTGCTGTTCCTGTTTTCTCTCGGTATCACAAACGCCAAGTGGAGCACGCTCGTCCATTCCTTGCTCGCATTCAAAAGCGACTACGACAAAAACGCCCCGCTGGAAGAGTGCATCCCCTCCGTTGCCGGAAATTATCCAGGGATGGGGTTGCGGGATTTGGCGCAAAAAATGCAGGCGGTGATGAAAGAAACCGGGTTGTTGCAGGCGCAAGGGCATGCGTTTGCGGCGTTGCCGGAACAAGAAATGACCCCTTCCGAGAGCTATCAAAAACTCATCGCCGGCGAAGTGGAAAAGATCCCCGTGGACAAAGCGGCGGGGCGAGTCGCCGCCACGGGCCTCGTCCCGTATCCTCCCGGCATCCCGATGGTGATGCCCGGCGAACGCTTGGGGACAGACGGGGAACCGTTTCTTTCCTACCTCCGTGCGATCCAGAATTGGGATCGCTTGTTCCCTGGGTTCTGCCACGACACCCACGGGGTGGAAAGCGAAGACGGGGTTTATAACATATTGGTTTTGAAATAGATGGGGAAGATGATTGCGCACCTAGAAATTTTTTGGAGGAGGTGATATCCCGTGGAGGCGACCGGCGAAAATGCGGGGGAGCGGGAGGATGGCCGGCGGGCTTGCTTCGTAGCTTGGTGCGGCGAAGCGGCCCGGGGCGTTGTCGCGTATTTCTCTGATTGGGGGCCGAAGAACGGGATCAAGATGGCGTTGGCGGGGACGCTGGCGTTGTATTTTGCGCTTTGGATGCGTTTGGATGAACCGACTTGGGCGGTTACTACGGCATTTGTTCTTTCGACGCCCAAGTTTGTCGGTGCGATTTTAGAAAAAACGGTTTTCCGTATTTTCGGGGCGTTGCTCGGGGCGGTGACAGGCTACACGATCACGGGCGGACTCGAGCAGAATCCCGTGCTGTTTTTGGGGGCGGCTGGAGGTTTTGTCGCGTTGACGACGGCGTTGTATGGGGGGGCGTTTGCCCCGTATTTTTTTCGGCAGTGGGGATATACTGCAACGATCGTTGCCGCGCAAGGGATGGCGGACCCCGAGTTTTCTTGGAAAGTCGGTTTGGCGAGGTGCGAAGAAATTTGTTTGGGGATCGTGGTTGCCACGGCGGTCACGATGGTGGTTTGGCCGAGGTATGCGAGGGTCGAGTTTGCGGAAGGGGCGAGGAGCACGCTCGGAAAATTGCGGGATTTTTTGAAAAAGAGGGCGGAGGGATTTTTGTCCGGCGAAGGCAAGGCGGGGCCCGGTGTTTTTTTGGCGACGGGAGGGAGTTTGGAAAAGCTGCGGAAATTGATTCGAGTGGCCAGTTTTGAGAGCAGGGAATTTCGGCGGATGCGGGGAGAAATCGATGCCATCGTCAGCCAGTTAGGAGTCTTGATCGGCTCGGTTTCCGGGTTGAGCCAATCGTTGCCGAGCGAATCGATTTTGCGCAAATACATCGAGGAGCCCGTAGCGGCATTGCACCAGAATTTGATCGAGGCTTTCGATTTGTTGGCGGACAAAAAATCCAAATTAGAAGAGCGGGGCGAGGCGTTGGGGCGGGTGGGGGAAGCGTTGGAGAGATACGCGGCGAGCCTTAAAAAGTTTCGGCTTGATGGGGGCGGAGATGAGTTGTCTCCCGAAGAGTCCCTTTCGCACGCGGGTTATTCGCTGGCGATCCGGGAGATTTACGGTTCTTTGCAACGGCTTTCCGAACTTCTTGAAACCCTCGATAGGAGCCAGGGGCAGGGGATGCCCGCCATCGGTTTGAGGGCGCCGACGATCCCTTCGAAGGGGTGGATCCGCAGCGGCATAAGGGGAGGAATTGCCGTTGCTTCGGGGCTGTTAATTTTGAACTGGTTCCATCCGCCCGGAGGAGAAATGATCGTTATCGGAACTTATCTTTTTACTGCGTTTACGCTGGAGTCCGCGGATCGGAGGGGAGATTTGGGTGTGTTTGGCGACCTGTTTCGGCTCACGGTGGCGTTGCTTTGTTTTTTTGTTTTCCTTTTGTTTTGGAGCCCGTTCATGGCGAATTATGCGGTGTTCAATACGATGCTTGCCGGGGCACTTTTTTTGGTCGGGTATTTTTTGGAAAAGGGTTTGCTCGGTTCGTTCCAGTCGCTGTTTTGTCTGTTGCTCGTGGTGAATTTGGTGGGGATCAACGCGCAGAGACCCGTGCCGTTCGAGGAGATTGCGGGCGCGGTTTTCGGGATTTTTTTAGCGCTGGTTTTATCGGCGACGATCCGGCGGTTGCTCTGGCCTATTTTGCCTCAGAACCAATTCCGCCAGAAGGTGTTGCACTTGATTGATTTTTTAGAAAAAGCGGCGGTGGAGAAGAGTTTGGCGGGGAGCGCAAAAGAGAAGGCGGAGTTCGTTTTGTCGGTTTCGGAAGCCCATTCGCTGGTTGGGGTGCTGGGGAAGGAAGTGCTCGGAGAAAAGGAGGTCCGGAACTTGGGTGCGTATATCCGTCACCTCGGGGAGATCGGGTGGTATTTGACTTCGTTTCCGTGGGGTGCTCTCGATGGTTTGCCAGTCGGGTTGCGCGAAGAAATCGGCGGCAAGATAGCGGGGTTGCACGAGTCGTTGCTCGCCCGTTTGTCCGGGCAAAGGCGGGGGATCCTTTCTGGCGAAACGCTTGGGGCGGCGGGGAGCGGATGTGGCGGTTCGGAATTTTTGTCGTGGGCGCAGGAAGTCCGCCAAAAGGTTAGGGGAGCGCAGTTGGGTGTCCCTGAAACAGTCGCCGCAGTAGGGGCGTTGCACCATGCATACGGGATGGCGAAAGAAGCCGAGTTTTCCGGTTTGGCACCAGGAGGCATCGATTGGAGAGATGTGTTTTCCGATAAAATTTTGTGAGAACCGTGCGAGAGGGATTGAACCCCCGGGGATATTTCGCTAAAAGGGGCGGCAAGAGCATGGGAGTCTATCGTCGCACAGTCGCATTTTTTCTGCCGTTTTGGTGGCAAACCCTTTTGGGCGTAGGGTTCAGCCTCGGGAGCATAGGTTTTAACTTGCTCAAACCGTGGCCTTTAAAGTATTTGGTGGACGGGATTTTGCAGGCACCGGATTCGCCGGGGGTCGGCCAGTCGCGCGAGTTTGTCGCCCATTGGTTTGGTCAGGTGCCGGGGCAGCAGATTTTGTTGCTTTGTTTGTCTGTCGTCGTATTCAGTTTTATAGGTGGGCTTTTTAATTTGGCGTCGAATTTTTTGTTTTTGCGGACCGGGTTGCTGTGTTTGATGAAGCTGCGGACGGATATTTATGCGGCGTTGCATTCGTTGCCGCTGAAGTTTCACGATGCCAGCCGGAGCAGCGATTCCGCCTTCCGCGTAGCCTACGATTCCCAGTCGATTCAAACGGTTTACAACCAGGGGTTTGCGACGGTTTTTCAGGCTTCGGTGACATTGTTTTGGGGGATTGCGATCATGCTTTGGATCGACTGGAAGCTGACGCTCGCTTCGGTTTTGGTGTTGCCAGCCGTCCTTTTGGCTGTCCGTTTTTTCGCCGATCGGGTGCGCCAGCAATCGACGGCGATCCAGGAGAAAGAGAGCGATTTGCTTTCCATCACGCAGGAGGGTTTGAGCGCGATTCGGATGGTGCAAGCATTTGGGAGAGAGGCATTTGAGATTCGCCAGTTCCGCCGTCGGGCGATGCGGAGTTTCGGCGCGAACATGGAGTTAAACATGACGACCGTGAAGAGTTCGCTGGTCATCGGGACGCTGATGGCGGCGGGGACGGCGGTGCTTTACGGTTACGGGGCCAACCAGGTACTCGGCGAAGTCCTGCCATTGGGCGATTTGCTGGTGTTCACGATGTATCTGACGATGCTTTACCAACCTCTGGAGCAGTTGAGTTACACGGCGTGGGCGATGGAGGGGGCGGCGGCGGGGATGCAGCGGTGTTTCGAGGTGTTGGACAAAGTCAACGATGTGCCGGAAAAGGTGGGGGCGCAGCGGATCGAGCAGGCAAAGGGGGACATCGCTTTTGAAAAAGTTTCGTTCAGTTACGACGGGAAGCGGGAGATTTTGAAGGGTATCGATTTGATTGTGAAAGCGGGCGACACGGTCGGGATCGTGGGGGGGACGGGGAACGGAAAAAGCACGCTACTGAGTTTGGTCCCGCGGTTTTACGACCCGATGGCGGGGCGGGTGCTGGTGGACGGATACGATGTGAGCGATCTCACCAAAAAATCTTTGCGTTCACAAATTTCTATCGTTCTGCAAGATACGCTACTTTTTTCGACGACAATCCGCGAGAATATCGCTTACGGGAGACCGGGGGCGACATTCGAGCAAATCGAAGAAGCGGCGAGGAAGGCGCAGGCGTTGGATTTCATCCGGTCGTTGCCGCAAGGGTTTGACAGCCAGGTCGGGGAGAGGGGTTCTCACCTTAGCGTCGGGCAAAGACAGCGGATTGGAATTGCGCGGGCGTTTTTGAAAGATGCTCCGATTTTGCTTTTGGACGAACCGACTTCAGCGCTCGACCCGACGACGGAACGGGCGATCATGGATGCGCTTGCCGCATTGATGAAAGGGAGGACGACCTTGATGGTGACGCACCGCATCGGGACGGTCCACCACTTCGACCGCATTTTGGTTCTCGATCAAGGAGGCATCATCGAGGAAGGAACCGGCGAGAGTTTGTTGGCGGCAGGGGGGATTTACACGGCACTTTACCGGGCGTCCGAGCATAAGCCCAAGGGCGAAGAAGAGTAGTTTTTTGATTTTTATGGAAAAGAGCGGAAGGTTGGAAGTGCCGGTCGGGATTCCCGGGAGAGGGTATTCGGTTTGGATCGGGGAAGGGATTTTAGACGAAGCCGGGGCGATGGTGGCGGAGTTTGCGGGGGTGCGAGGGAAGTGCGCGTTGGTGTCCGATTCCAATGTGATGCGGATTTACGGCGGGCGAGTGCGGGCGAGTCTTGAATTGGCGGGTTTTTCCGTCATCGCGCACGAGGTGCCGGCAGGCGAGCGGTCAAAATCTTTGCAAGTGGTTGAGGGGTGCATTGATGCGATGGTTGGTGCGAAGTTGGACAGGAAGTCGTTTGTCGTGGCGTTAGGCGGGGGAGTGGTGGGCGACCTGGCGGGATTTGTGGCTGCGATTTATTTTCGGGGTATCCCGTTTGTGCAAATTCCCACGACGATTGTCGCGCAAGTGGACAGTGCTGTTGGAGGAAAAACAGGAGTCAATGCGCGGGGGGGGAAGAATTTGGTTGGAGCGTTTCACCAGCCCAAGCTTGTATTGGCAGACCCGGCGACTCTCGGCACTTTGCCGGAGCGGGAGTTTTATGAAGGCTTTGCCGAGATTGTCAAACACGCGGTGATCCGGGATGCGTCGATGTTGGAGAGGATACGACCTGGTGCACGCGATGGGCTTTCGGGGTTGTTGGCGGAGAATGTCCGCATCAAAGCAGCGATTGTCGCCGAGGACGAAAAAGAGGAAAAAGATGTCCGGGCGCTTTTGAATTTTGGGCATACGGTCGGTCATGCCATCGAGAATGCTTCCGGGTATGGCGAGTGGTTTCACGGCGAAGCGGTGAGTTTAGGTATCGTTGCCGCGTTGCGGCTTTCCCGCCGTTATGCGGGGCTTCCGGAGGTTGATGAGCAGCGGGTTACGGAAATTTTGCGCTCGTTGCAACTGCCCGTCCGGTTCCCCCGTTCGTTGTCGGTCGAGAAGATTTTGGAAGCGATGAAAGTAGATAAGAAATTTTCGATGGGGAAGATGCGGTTCGTTTTGACCCCGCGATTGGGGGAGGCACTTGTGAGCGGGGAAGTCACGGAAAGCGCAGTGGTCGAAGCAATCGAAGAGTTGCAGGAATAAAAATTTCGCGGAGGGAGGAACGGTCGGGGGGATGGGGTTCTCTCTTTTTTTCTTTTTCTTTTTTCTTGCCAAGGGCAGGAGACGGAGGTTTACTGGACTTCTAACTATGAGTAATCCCTCCAAACCTAAAGCAGTACAACCTATCGTTTACTTCATTGGTCTGACAGCAGCTCTCGCAGGGCTTTTGTTCGGGCTAGACATCGGTGTCATATCCGGTGCGCAGATCTACATCCAGAAGGACTTCGGAATCAACGACCAGATGATTGAGTATATTGTCAGTGCCCTGCTTTGGGGTGCGGTCTTCGGTGCGTTGGTGAGCGGCTTTTTGTCCAACCGGTTTGGGCGGAGGAAAACGCTGTTGTTCAGTGCGGCGTTGTTCACGGTGGGTTCGGTCATTTGTGCAGTTGCGCCGACTCCCCATTTTTTGATTGGGGCGCGGTTCATTCTCGGTATAGCGGTCGGGGTCGCCTCTTTTACGGCGCCGCTTTATTTGGCAGAAATTGCGCCGCAGTCGGTGCGTGGAGCGTTGATTTCCATGTATCAGCTCATGATCACCATCGGCATTTTGATTGCCTTTATGAGCGACACTTTCTTTTCGTCGAATGTTGATGCGGGCGTGCTTACGGGGGTGCCCGAACATCTCAATCAGATGGCGAATACCGAGACTCGCTTTTTGCATACTTGGTTGAGCAATGTGTTTGATACGACGAGGAACCACGAGGTGTGGCGGTGGATGCTCGGGGTGATTGCGTTTCCTGCGATTTTGATGGGTATCGGGGTTTTGTTTTTGCCGGAAAGCCCTCGTTGGCTTTTCTTGAACGGGCTCAAGGAGCATGCGGTTGGGGTGTTCAAACGGTTGCATCTCGATGATGCGGAGATCGAAGCCGAGGTGCAGCAGATCCAAGACAGCGTGAAAATACCGCAGAAGGGCTTGCAGCTTTTCTTGCAGAATTCGAATTTTCGCAGGGCGGTGTGGTTGGGGGTTGGTTTGCAGATTGTGCAACAGCTTACCGGGATCAATGTGATCATGTATTACGCTCCCCGGATTTTTGATATGGCGGGTTTTGCTTCCGTAACCCAGCAGATGTGGGGGACGGTGATCGTTGGGGTCACCAATGTTCTTGCGACATTCATCGCGATTGCGTTTGTTGACCGGTTGGGTCGTAAGCCGATCATGTATGCGGGTTTTGTCGTGATGGGTGCTTCTCTTCTTGCCGTTGGAACGATTTTTAACATGATGGGGCAAGGCACGCCGGATCCATCCTTGGGGTATGCTGCGGCTTTTGCGCTTTTGCTTTTCATCGTTGGGTTTGCGATGAGTGCGGGTCCCATTATTTGGGTGCTTTGCTCGGAGATTTACCCGCTTTCGGGGCGTGATTTTGGGATTACTTGTAGCACGGGGACGAACTGGATTGCCAATGCGATAGTCGGGATGACCTTCTTGACGCTTGTCAACGGATTCGGCTCAGGGAACACCTTCTTGCTTTACGGCGGGATGAATGTGATCTTTATCGTGATATTTCTGCTGTTTGTCCCAGAAACCAAAGGGGTTTCGCTAGAAAAAATCGAAAGCAATCTTCTTTCTGGGTTGCCGTTGAGTAAAATCGGCAAGTGAGTTTGGTTTGATTGCAAAAATTGGGGCGGTGGATTAGTGACCTGTCCACCGCCTCTTTTTTTTGAGATTGGCGGGGGGTGTTTTGGAAGGTTTTTCTTTTTTGGGAAAAGGGGGAAGAAATTGGTGTTGAGAAAGGCGAGGCAACGGGGTTAGTCTGGTGGGGATTTCTTACCGATGCAATCGAACCAAGCAAAACCTTTTTCCGCGTACCAGTTGCGCGAAGACTTTCCCGCTCTCGCGCAAAGCGTCAACGGGGTTCCTCTCGTTTATTTGGACAGTGCGGCAACTTCGCAAAAGCCGCGGTCTGTGATTCAGTCGATTTGCCGTTACTACGAAAACGACAATGCCAATGTGCATCGGGGAGTGCATGCTTTGAGCGAGCGGGCGACGGCGGCATACGAAAATGCGAGGGGGCGAGCGGCGAAGTTTTTTGGGGCGGAAGCCCAGGAAATCGTGTTCACCCGCGGGGCGACGGAGGGAGTCAATTTACTCGCTAACACGCTGAAGAAGAGGGTGTTGGGTGAGGGGAAAACGATTCTTTTGACGGAGATGGAGCACCATAGCAACATCGTGCCGTGGCAGATGGTGGCACAAGAAACGGGGGCGGTGATCCGCTACATTCCAGTCGTGCCAGAAACGGGGATGCTGGATGAGGACGAAGCGAAGAGGCTTTTTGCCGGAGGGGTCGCGATTTTTTCTTGCACGCATATTTCCAATACGCTCGGGACGGTGAACCCCGTTCAGTCTCTTTGTGCATGGGCGAGGGAAGCGGGTGCGGTTTCCATCATTGATGCGGCGCAGAGCGCGGGGCATCGGAAGGTTGATGTCCGCGAGATCGGCTGTGATTTTTTGGTGTGTTCTGGGCACAAAATGTGTGGTCCGATGGGGGTAGGGGTTTTGTATGGGGAAGGATCGCTGTTGCAGGATTTGCCACCGTGGCAGGGAGGGGGAGAGATGATTTCTCGGGTGACTTATGAAGGGAGCACATGGAACAAAGCACCTCACAAATTCGAGGCAGGCACCCCGAATGTCGAAGGGGCGATCGGGTTGCACGCGGCGATGGATTATCTTGATGCGGTCGGAAGAGAAGAAATCCGTCTGCACGATGCGCTGTTGGTGCGAGAGGCGATGGGGGTGCTTTCCAGTTTTCCAGGAGTGCGGATTTTTGGGCCTGTGGATGAAAGCGGAGAGCATGCGGGAGTCGTCAGTTTCGCGCTTCCGGGGATTCATGCCCACGATGTGGTAACGCTTGCGGATTCTCATGGCATCGCGTTACGCGGAGGGCATCATTGCAACCAACCGCTCATGAAAAAATTGGGGGTTCCCGCGACGGCCAGAGCATCCTTTTATTTTTACAATACGGAAGAAGATGTCGAGGCGTTGCGGTGTTCTGTCGAAAAAATCATGAGAATGTTTTCAAAGCTATGAGTACAGAGGAACTATACCAGGAGATTATAATGGATCACGCGGGCAAGCCGCGAAATTTCGTCGAGATGGCGGAGCCTGATGCGAAGGTCGAGGCGGAGAACCCGATGTGCGGGGACGAGTTGACGCTTTTTTTGCGGGCCAGCGCGGACGGATTGCGGATTGAGAAAACGCAATTTACAGGGCAGGCTTGCGCGATTTGCACTGCATCGGCATCGCTTTTGACGACAAAGATCAAGAGTCTTCCGATTGGCGAAGCGGAGAGTTTGTCGCAGGCGTTTCAGGAGATGTTAAAAATTCCGGCGGAGGAATCGGCGGAGGGGAGTGCGGAGCGGTTGGGAAATTTGCAGGTGTTGGAAGGGGTCAGAAAGTTTCCGATGCGGATGAAGTGCGCGACGCTGGCGTGGCATGCGCTCGACCATGCGGTCGTGCAGTTGAGAGAAAAGGGAGCGTCCGAAAAGCTTACTTTTTCGGACGGGTAGGAGGGATTTTTGTGGCGCGATAAACGAAGGCGGGAGGGAAGTTGCGCATTTCGATTTTCGTGCGGGAGACATGGGCGAAGCTTTGTTCCAAGCGTTTGCGGAAGCGTTGGCCGCTCGGGAGCAGGTGGGGGCCGAAGTAAGCGAAGGTTGTAAAAACGCCGTCCTCCGCCAAGATGCCGTGAATTTGTTGTAGGAGTGTTTCTTGCAGGCTGTCGGGCATGGCAGCCCAAGGGAGACCGGAAACCACGGCGCCAGCCGAAGAGATCGCTTGCTGGCCCAAGTGGACATCCAGTTTGGTGGCGCATGCTTCCAAGACAGTAAGACCCGGGAATTTTTGGCGGAGCAAGTTGACGAAGCAGGAGTTTTTTTCGATGAGGGTTAGCCTGCTTTTCGGGGGAAGGCGGCGGAGTAACTCTTCGGTAAAAACACCGGTTCCTGGACCGATTTCCACGATTTCTTTGCTGTTTTCCAAACCCGAGTGGTCGGCGATCAGGCGAGCCAAGTAAGGCGAAGACGGCGCAATGGCACCCGTTTCTTTGTAATTGACGACAGCTTGAATCCAAAAATCCTTGAGATGGACTTTTGATTTGGACGATTTCGTTTTCATGATGGGTGCAATCTAAAGGGCAAAAGCTTTCTTTGGCAAGCTTGAAGCGAGATCCGGGGGGGACATTTCTAGAGGGTTTCGGTCTTTGGGTGAGTGATTTTTTGGAGTAGGTTGCGCTTGTTCTTGCAAACGCAAAAAAACAGTTTACTGTTTTTGCCAAGAGTAGAGGTTTTTATATCGTATGAAAAAATCAGCAGTAGTTTTGTCGGTGGCTTTT
>DYNR01000051.1:0-4223 GCA_020720945.1 Chthoniobacter flavus
ACCAGAGGGTATTCCTTGGTTTTTTCCAAGCCCTTTCGCTCCAATGCCTTGCAGATCTTCTTTGCATTTATCTCACGGATTCAGGCCGAGCCTGATTTTTTTTGGAGAGAGAGAAAACATCCTTGACGCGGTGCGGGAGAGTTTATAAAAGTCGGCTCTCTACTTTATGAAAAAATCCATCCTCAGGCGTTTCGGTTTCACCCTCATTGAGCTTCTAGTCGTCATTTCCATCATCGGGATTTTGGCATCGCTGGCGATTCCTGCCGTCACGGGCGCGCTCGTGCGCGGGCAGATGACAGGCACGCTCAGCAACATGAAGCAACTCCATTTGGCCACGCAGACCATGGCGTTGGACGCATCGACGACGGGGGACACGAACATCGGTTGGCCCGGTGATATCGGCGGTTCTTGGGAGTCGTGGGCATCGAACATGGTTGATGGCAAGTATATGAGTACCAACGATTTTGCGAAGATGATTTCAGCGCCTGGCGTGGTGGTGCCATCTACCGCCGACCCCGCGAGTCCCGGCAAGAGTGCGGTCATTGTGTATCAGGTGAAAGAGAACACGGAGAACAACGCGGTGTTTTTGACGACGGCGAATTTCGAGTATGCGGATGGTGGGGTGGCACTTTCGCCCAAGTCGATTCCCTATGGCAACAAGGGTTTCGTGGTTTTCCGCAAAGGTGGGGACGGGGTGGTGCTTTCCGACCGGCAGTCCAAATCGACGAACCTCATCGGCGAATATGTCGATGTGGTTTCCGGGCAGCCCAAGAACGACAAATGATGGTTTGAGGGTTTGATTTTCGAGGGCCTCTCCCGTTTTTGCGGGGGAGGCTTTTTTTTGTTTTCGGGGTTTCCCGTGCTTGGCAACGGGCTTCGAGGTGGTAGAATAGGGGGGAATGGAAAACGATTTTTTGACGATAGCAGGGAGGAAGTTTCGCTCGCGGCTTTTTGTGGGGACGGGGAAATTTTCGTCGAACGAAGCGATGAGCGAGGCGCTTGAAGCCAGCGGGACAGAAGTGGTGACCGTTGCGTTGCGGCGGGCGGATTTGACGGGCGGGAAGGATCCGTTTGCGAACATCTTGGATTTTATCGACCCGGAGAAGTATTTGATTTTGCCGAACACGAGCGGGGCGATGAATGCCGAAGAGGCGGTGCGGTTGGCGCGGTTGGCGGCGGCGGCGGGGTTGCCCAAGTGGGTGAAGCTCGAAATCCACCCCGATCCCCATTACCTGTTGCCCGACCCTATCGAGACTTTCAAAGCGGCGGAGATTCTTGTGAAAGAAGGGTTTACGGTTTTGCCTTACATCAACGCGGACCCCGTTTTGGCCAAGAGGCTGCAAGAGGTCGGGGTGGCGACGGTGATGCCGCTCGGGGCGCCGATCGGGAGCAACCGGGGGGTCGAGACCCGGGAGCAAGTGCGGATCATCATCGAGCAGGCGACGGTTCCGGTGGTGGTGGATGCGGGGTTGGGGGCACCGAGCCATGTTGCCGAGGCCATCGAGATGGGGGCGGATGCGGTTTTGATTAATACGGCGATTGCGGCGGCGGCGGATCCTGCGGGCATGGCGCGGGCATTCCGCAAGGCGGTGGAAGCGGCGAGGGAAGCCGTTTTGGCGGGTTTGCCCCTGCGCGGGGAGGAGGCATCGGCGACGAGTCCTTTGGCGACTTTTTTGGGGGAGCTTTCGTGATTTAGTGCTTCATCCATCATGAAAAGGACTATTGAAATTATCCCTTGGACACTAGGATGAGCGAGCAGCTTACGCCCATGATGCAGCAGTATCAGGCGGCCCGGCGAGAGTTGCCGGACGGCACGCTGTTGCTGTTTCGTTTGGGGGATTTTTACGAGATGTTTTTCGATGATGCGAAAGAGGCGTCCGCGATTTTGAATGTGGCATTGACCAAGCGGGGGAACACGCCGATGTGCGGGGTCCCGTTTCATTCCGCCCGTTCTTACATTGAGAAGCTTGTTTCGGCTGGGAAGAAAGTGGCGATTTGCGAGCAGGTCGGGGATGTGGAGCAAGGGAAGTTGGTGCGGCGGGAGTTGAGCCAAATTTTCAGTGCGGGTTCGCTGGATGATTTCGGGTTGGACGAGAGGACGAACAATTACTTGGTTTCGGTTTTTCCATACAAGGGAGGGTATGGGCTCGCGTGCGCGGAGTTGAGCACGGGGAGGTTTCGTTTTACGGAAGTGGGGGAAGAGGTTTTGCGGGACGAGCTTGCGAGGATTCATCCGGCGGAAGTGATTGTGTCCGACGATGTTTCCTTGAAAGGGGTGACGGCGACTCCGGTCGAAGGATACCATTTTGACCCCGGTGTCGCCGGAGTTTTTTTGTGCGAGCATTTCGGGGTTCAATCGCTTGACGGCTTCGGCTGTCGCGGGAAAACCGCGGCGGTGGGGGCGGCGGGGGCGTTGCTCCATTACCTGCAAAAAATCCTGCGGCGCAACATCTCCCATTTTCGCGGGATGCAGTTTTATTCTGCGGGGGAAAATTTAGTTTTGGATGCGGTCACGCAGGATCATCTGGAGATTCTTTTTTCGCGGGGAGGGAGGCAAAATTCGCTGTTGTCCGCGGTGGACAGGACGGTTACGCCGATGGGGGCGAGGACTATGCGGCACTGGCTTTTGCATCCTTTGCTCGATTGCGGGGAGATTGCGGGGAGGCAGGATGCGATCGGGGTGTTGTTAAAGAAAGCGTTGGTATTGGCGGACTTGCGTGTGGTGCAAACGGAAATCCGGGACATCGAGCGATGCGCTTCGAGGTTGAGCCTCGGGTCCGGCAACCCGCGGGATTTGTCGGCGTTGCAGATTTCATTGGAAAAAATCCCGCAGGTGAAGGCGGCGGTGGAGTCGCTGGGCGAGGGGGCGGGGGCGCTCCGTTTCGCGGCGGAAAACTTGCATCCGTTGCCCGAGTTGGCGGAGCGACTTCGCGGGGCGTTGGTCGATTCTCCGCCGGCGGTTTTGCGCGATGGCGGGATTATCCGGGACGGGTTTGACCCGCGTTTGGACGAGCTGCGTTCCGCGTCTTCCGAGGGGAAAAAATGGATTGCGTCCTTGCAAGAGCGAGAGATCGAGAGGACGGGCATCAAGTCGCTCAAAGTGCGTTACACTTCGGTGTTCGGCTATTTCATCGAAGTGACCAGAGCCAATTTGCCGGCGGTTCCTTCCGATTATTTCCGCAAGCAGACGACGGTGAACGGAGAGCGGTTTATCACGCCCGAGCTCAAGGAGATCGAGGGAAAGATTTTGGGGGCGGACGAGCGGGCGAAGGCGTTGGAGGTTGATTTGTTCCAGGGGTTGCGGATGGAGGTGCTGGAGAAGATCGAGGAGTTGCAGCGGACGGCGACTGCGCTCGGGGAGATCGATGCATTGTGCGGGTTGGCGGAGACGGCGCGGCTGTTTTCCTATGTTCGCCCCGTTTTGGACGATTCTTTGATTTTGAAAATAGAAGACGGGAGGCATCCCGTGTTGGACGCGAAAGGGGGCAGCGAAAAGTTTGTTCCCAACGATACCGAGTTGCATGGGGAGGGGGCTAGAATGGCGGTCATCACTGGGCCCAACATGGCGGGGAAGTCCACCTACATCCGCCAGGTCGCGCTTTTGGTTTTGCTCGCGCAGGTCGGGAGTTTCCTGCCCGTAAAGTCCGCCCGCATCGGAGTGGTGGACAGGATTTTTACGAGGGTCGGAGCCAGCGACGACCTCGCGCGGGGGCAGTCCACTTTCATGGTAGAAATGAACGAGACCGCGAATATCTTGAACAATGCGACGGCGCGTAGCCTGGTTATTTTGGACGAGATCGGGAGAGGGACATCGACCTTCGACGGGTTGAGCATCGCGTGGAGCGTGGCGGAATTTTTGCATGACCAAGTGAGGGCGCGAACGCTTTTTGCCACGCATTACCACGAGTTGACCGACATCGAAAAGACGCGGGATGGGGTGATCAACCTGAATGTTTCGGTGCGGGAGTGGAAAGACCAGATTGTTTTTTTGCGAAAGATCGTGAGGGGGCGGGCCGACCAGAGTTACGGGATTCAGGTGGCGAGGCTTGCGGGGTTGCCCGGTGCGGTTATCGTGCGGGCCCGGGAGATTTTGGGGAATTTAGAAAAGTCTGAATTGAATGCGGACGGGAAACCGGCGATTGCGGCGGGAGCGCGCAAGCGGGCGGCGGCGATCATCAACCAGCTCGAGTTCGACTTTTTTTCCGACTTGCCGAAGTAGGGAG
>DYNR01000051.1:4323-12085 GCA_020720945.1 Chthoniobacter flavus
CTTTTCCCCGTTTTTTCAGGCCCAAAAAAACAGGAGGGATTGGCGGATTGCGGAGGGGTCGAAATCGTTGCTCGCAAATGCGCAGTAGTAATCGGGGCGAATGAGGGCGATGCCGCAGGGGGAGATGCCCAGAGGGTGCGAGATGCAACCGCCGAGATCGATCAGGTGATCGGGGAGTTCGGCAGCCAGTTCCGGGCTTTGCCTTGGAGTGAGAACCCAGTGAATGTGCAAAGGGCCGCGGAAATCATTTTTTAGGATATCGACTAAAGCGCGCGCTTCCCCGTAGGAACCCGTGCCGGTAGCGTCCAAGTTTTTGGGTGCGACAAACAGGTGGAAGCCGTGGTTTTTCACCACATCGTAGAGGCGGAAGCGGCGGTCTTTATCCGCGATGATTTCCGCGTTTGGCAAGCGTTCGCCCGCGCGCATTTGGCTGCGAGTTTGGAAGGAGTCGCGTTGTTCCAGGGTGAGGGGGCCTTGCCTGTAGTGGACGGAAACTTGGGAAAGGTCGCGGGCTAGGGTGTTTTCGATGGGGGGCAAGACATTGATGAGGGAGAGGATTTTATCTTTCCAGGAGTGGAGAGAAGAGCGGTCTGAGCGTTGGCTCAAGTTGCCCATCCGCAAGGTTGCGTGCATGAGGTTTCGGGCGATGGGCAGGCGTTCTTCGGAGTAAGTTTCCAGGAGGGCGGCGGGGGCATCGTCGTGGAGGACGGCAGAGAGTTTCCAGGCTAAATTGATGGAATCTTGGAGGCCGGAGTTGATGCCTTGGCTGTCGGCGGGGCTGTGGGTGTGGGCGGCGTCGCCGAGGAGGAAAACATTTTTTTTTGAAAACTGCGGGGCGAGGGCGGAGCGGATATTCACGCCGTTGATGTGGTCGATTTCCAGGAGTTGGAGGGTCGGGTGGATGCGGCGGGAGATGATGGTTTTGAGTTCCGTTTTTACCACGCCTTTTGCGGAGGAAAGAGGTTGGATGCAGGCGTAGATGCGGAAGCTTCCGGGGCGGAGAGGGAGGAAAAAAGTCAGGCCTTCTGGGTGGATAAAAACCGAGCCGCGGTCGGAGCGCAGGGAGCCCCCTAATTCGACATCCGCCACGACCATGGGCTGTTCGTCGAGTTCGGCTTCCAGTTTGGAATCCAAGCCGAGTCGGGTGGTGCTGTTTGCGCCATCGCAGCCGGCCAGGAAGCGGAAAGAAGTCTGTTCGGTTTCGGGGCCGTTTTTTTCGAGGCGGCAGGAGACCGTATTTTTTTCCATGCGGAAGCCGGAGAGGGAGGTGCCTCTTTCCACGGATTTTCCGGATTGGGCGAGAGCGTTTTCCAGGTGGTGGAGGAGGTCCGTTTTTTGGAGGACGAGAGCGAAGGGGTGGGAGCTATCGACGCGGTCGAAGTCGATGGGGGTCGGTTGCGGAGCTGGGTCGAAGAGGCTCCAGCCCAAGAGTTTGTGTCCTTTTTCTAGCAGGGGGGAGAGGAGGTCGTAGGCGGCGAGGAGCTCGAGCGTGCGGGGGAGAAGGACGGTGGGGTGGGAGTTTTGGGGAGAGGGGGGAGGGGAGGCGGGGAGAGGGTCGATGATGCGGAAATCGGTGTCGGAGCGGGTCAGGGCGAAAGCCAGCATCAGGCCAGTGAGCCCGGCTCCGGCGATCAAGACGGGAGGGGTGGTTTTGTTGGTTTTGTGAGGCATGTTATTTGTGGACGGCTCCTAAGTTTCGGTGATGAGATTGCGGTTTTTCCAGAGGTAGGAGATGCCGGAGTAAACGGTCAGGAGGGTTGTGACCCAGACCAGAAAAAGGCCGCAGGAGTTCCACGCGAACTCGAGCCATGGGGAAGAGTGGGGGACGAATTCCCCGATGGACAGGAGGGCGAGGAAGAAGAGGATGGTGATCATCTGCCAAGCGGTTTTGTGTTTCCCTAATTTTTCGGCGGGGATGAGGATGTTTTTCGAGTTTGCCAAGAGGCGCAGGCCGGTGATGACAAACTCGCGGGAGACGATCACGATGACGACCCAGGCGGGGATGGCTTGCAGGGGAATCAGGAGGATGAAGGCGGCGGCGGTGAGGATTTTATCGGCGAGGGGGTCCATGAGTTTGCCGAAATCGGTGATGAGGTGCTGGCTGCGGGCGATGACCCCATCGAGGTAGTCCGTGATGGTGGCGAGAAGGAAAATGAGGAGAGCCAAGGATTTGCTGCCCGTGAAGTTGAGAGACATCACGATGACAAAAAAAGCCGTCATGGCGAGGCGGGCGAGCGTGAGTTGGTTTGGCAAGTTCATGCGAGAAGAGAGGGGCGGGAGTCAGCCGCCTGCGGCGACTTGCAGGATTTCGATGCGGTCGCCATCCGAGAGGAGAGCCGAGGGCCATTCGTGTTTGAGAAGGGCGGTGCCGTTGTGCTCGACGAGGAGCATTTCCGGGATGAGGCCGAGGGCGACGACCATTTCCGAAACGGTTTTTGCGTTTTCCAGATTTTGCTGTATTCCGTTGATTTTAAGCTGCATGGCGGCTGCCTGTGATGTTTGTATCCCAGTCTTTCCAGACAGGTTCTAACCCTTTGGAGCGGAGCATTCCAGCGATTTCCGCGGCGGTTCTTTCGTCGGAGATTTCAAATTGCCCTGTTGCGTGGGAGCTGTTTTTTTCTGTATCGACCCTTTTTCCGCGGACGGTGAGGTGGAGGTCGTCTTGCCCTTGTCCGGTGTATCCGCCGGGTTCCGTCAGGCTTCCGGCGCTCATCATGGTAATGCCGAGAGGGGCCAAGAGGTCGCGGAAGCGAGGGGATTCGCGAGTGCTGAGGACGATGCCGACATGGGGGAAGGAGATGCGGAAGGCGCAGAGGGTTTGGATGAAAGCCCGGTCGGGGAAAGGGGATGGGGGGGAGAAGCCGCCGGCGGAAGGGCGGATGCGGGGGAGGCTTACGGTCAAGAACGAGCGCCAGCAGTTTTTTTGGAGGTAGTCTAGGTGGGTGGCGAGGGCGAGGGCTTCCGAGGTCCAGTCGTGCAAGCCGAAGAGGGCGCCGATCCCGATTCTGCGGAAGCCTGCTTCGTGGGCGCGTTCCGGGCAGTC
The DNA here is from genome assembly GCA_020720945.1 of Chthoniobacter flavus. Lineage (GTDB taxonomy): Bacteria > Verrucomicrobiota > Verrucomicrobiia > Chthoniobacterales > DYNR01 > DYNR01. Next base: position 7,367 of record DYNR01000051.1, read on the forward strand.
GAGGCGCCAGGCGTAGTCTTTTTTCGGGCCGGCGAGGTGGAGGGAACGATAGGTTTTTTCGTGGTAGGTTTCTTGGTAAACCACGATTCCTTCTGCGCCTGCATCGACGATGGGGCGGTAGCCATCTGCTTCCATTGGAGCGACTTCCACGGAGATGCCAGGGACGGAAGGGGCGAGGCGTCCCACGCAGCGGCGCAGGTAATCGCCGGAGACAAACTTCGGGTGTTCGCCCGCGACCAAGAGGAGGTTGCGGAAGCCTTCGCCGAGGAGGTGAGAGGCTTCGCTGGCGACGCTATCCACTTCCAGAGTCGTCCGCAAAATGGCGTTTTCGCGCGAGAACCCGCAGTAGGAGCAAGAGTTGACGCATTCGTTCGAGAGGTAGATCGGGGCAAAGAGGCGCATGGTTTTCCCGAAATGCTGGCGGGTGATGGCGACCGATTTTTCGGCGAGGGCCGAGAGTTGCCGGTCGTCGGCGGGGAGGAGAAGGCGTTGGAAAGAGCGGATCCGTTCGTTTGGATGCGCCAGCAAGTCTTCGAGTTTTTCGGAAAAAGACATGAGGGAGATTACGGGATGGAGGCGGAGGGGGGCGGGTTGATTTGGCTTGAAACCCAAGAGCAGATCGGGGCGATTTCGGAATCCGAAAAAGCGCGGGCGGCCAGGATGGGGGCATTGGGGCGGAGGTTTTGCGCGCGGATTTCTCCGCCTTGCCAGATGTGGCAGGAAGGGTTGTAAGGGCCTACGCGGCGGGGGTCGCTCCAAGTGTGGATCGAGAGGAGTTTGTCGGTCACGGCGGCGGCGATGTGCGCGGGTCCGCTATCGACGCTGACGACAAAAGTGGCGTGGCGGGCCAGCCAGAGAAATTGTTGGAGCGTTGTTTTGTTTAAGAGGTCGAAGGTGTTTTGCCCCGGGTTTTCCAAGGGGTCGCCGATGCCAGCGACGACGACAGGCACGGGGGCGAGGCCGTCCGTAAATGCGGCGATTTGCTGGGCGGTCAGAGATTTTCCTTCGCCTCGCGCATACGGGTGGAGGAGGACAAAGTCCTTCGGCAAAGGTTGTTCGGTGGGGGTGCCGTCGCCCAGAGGAAATTCTGGAGGGGCGGAGGTGTCCACGCCAGCGGCGGCCAAGATCGCGCGGTAGCGGTCCACGGCGTGCGCGGAGGGATTCACTTCCGCCGACAAGTTGTAAAACCAGTTCGCGCCTTCTCTGGCATCGTTGCCGCCGACGATCACGCTGGAGTGCAACGCTTTGGACATCAATGCGCTACGCATGAGCCCTTGCAAATCAAAAACGAGGTCGGCGCGGCGGCGGGAGAGTTGGCGGAACCAGGCGATCGAGCGGAGCCAGCCTTTTGGGGAGCGGAAGCGTTCGCGGGGAAAAAGGACGATGTCGTGGAGGCCGGGGATATTTGCCAGGAGGTTTTGCCAGCGGGTGTCCACGACCCAAGCGATTTTTGTTTCGGGCCAAGAGCGGGCGATGTAGGGGATGGCGGGCAGGGCGTGGACGATGTCGCCCAGAGAGCCGGGTTTGACGATGAGGACGGAGCGGTAGGAAGCGGAGTTCAAAACGGTGGGCGATTTTTATTTTCCGATAGCGAGGCGGTCGGCGAGTTTTTCAGGCAAGCCCGCGTTGCGGACCGCCTGTTGGGCGGCGGCGAGGTCGTATTCCACGCGGCGGAGGGAGAGGTGGTTTTCGTCGGTGTCGTAGATGCAATAGGCGGAGCGCCAGTCCCCGTCGCGAGGTTGCCCTACGCTGCCGACATTGATGAGGTATTTTTTTCCGGATTCCATTTGGAGGGAATCGAACGGGCGGACTTGCACCGAACCGTCGCGGATGTAGGCTTTTGGGAGGTGGGTGTGGCCGATGAAGCAGACGGAGGAGTGCTGGTAGTTGAAGCTAGCGATGGCGTCGAGTTGGTTGAAGATGTAGTTCCAATTTTGCGGGGTGTCCAAGGAGGCGTGGACGATGGTGAAGTCGCGGATTTGCCGTTGGAAGCGGAGTCCCCGGAGCCATTCTTTCTCTTCGTCCGAGAGGTGTTGCCTGCTGTATTCGATGGCGATTTCCGCAAAGGCGTTGAAGGTGCCGGTTTTTTTCAAAATCGAAGCTTCTTCGTCGTGGTTTCCTTTGACCACCGGGCAGTTTAGCGCGCGGACTCGAGACAGGCATTCCGAAGGGAAAGCGTTGTAGCCGACGATGTCGCCGAGGCAGAGCAAGTTGGTGCAGGATTGTTTTTGGGCATCCTCGAGGACGGCCTCCAGAGCGTGGAGGTTCGAGTGGATGTCGCTGAAAATCGCAAATCGCATATTGGTTAATTTCCGGGATTCTTTTTTTGGGAGTTTACCCTTTTTTCTTTTGGGATGCCTAGCTTTTCTTCCAGTTGTTGCAAGTGGTGCAAGATTCCTGGGAGGTGGCGCGAGTCGGTTTCGCCGGCTAGGGAGCGGAGTTTTTCGTAGGCTTCTTTTTCTTTTCCTGGGCAGAGAGCCAAGGAGTAAAGGGCGAAGCGTTTCAGGTATTCTGGGGCACCGGGGAGCGATGCGGCAGCGTCGAAGTTTTTTGCTGCGGCGCAAAAGTCTTGGTATTTGTCCCGCTCTAGGATGGCCAGGCGTTCGTAGAGAGAGAACTCGTTGGGGTTGTTGAGGATGCCGCGTTGCAAGAAGTCTTTGCCGAGATCCCAGTATTGTTTTTGGGCGCGCAGGCGGAGAGCTTCGCTCGGTTGGTCGGGGTTTTGGTAGGCGGCGGAGCCAGCGTTCCATGCCATGTGCCAAGAAGCCATATCCCAGTAGAGGGGCGAGCGGGGTTGGAGGGTTGTGACCGCTTGGAAAAGCGCGGCCATGCGCCCCCATTCGGTCCGTTCCCAAGCGGCGTGTGCGTCGATCCAGAGGACGGCGGCCAGCATGGAGCGGAAGCCGCCGAGAGCGGCCAAAAACCCGGATTGCCCCAACTGTTCCCTCAGTTCCTTGCTCGGGGAAGGGCGCGAGAATCCGGCGGTTTGTTTTTCTTTGTCGATGCGGATTTCCAAGGGCGTGCGGAGGATTCCGAAGCCGAGCAGGATCACGCAAGCCAAGAGCCACCGGGTCATAGTTCGCGGGTCGAAAAAATCAGGGAAGCGACGATGTAATAGGCGGCCAGGTAGGCGCAGCCCAAGAGGAGAATCGGTTCGAGGATGTGTGCGGGGAGGGGAGTTCCCGCCACGATGTCATCGGAGAGAGAAAAAAGTTGGAGGTCGGGAAAGACGAAAGAAACAAAAGCGAGAAAGCCTTTAGCCAGAGGATGTTGTGCGGGGCTTTCGAGCCAAAAATCCCGTGCGGTCGCCTGGAGGTGGCCGATGAAATACGCGGCGGTAGAAGCGATCATGGTGAAGATACCCGATGTGGAAAAAGCCGAGATCAGGAGGGTCATGGAAGCCAGGATGGCGGATTTTAGGAAGAGGATCCCGATGCCCGGAAGGAGGTTTTGGTTGAAGGTTGAGGAGCGGATCGAGGCGATGGCGGATTGCAGTTCTTCGGGGGGAGAGGCGGCGAGTTGGAGGGAGGTGGAAGCGATGAGGCTTTGTTCGCGGAACCAGAGGACAGCGAAAAAGAGGGCGGACATGAGGAGGAGAGAAAGGAAGAGGAGGGAAAACATTCCGAGGAGTTTTCCCAAGAGATACTCGTAGCGCGGGACGGGTTTTGAGAGGATGGTGTAGATGGTTTTTTCCTCGATGTCTTTTGGCAGGAGCAGGGAGGTTCCCAGGATTGCCAGCAAGGAAGAAAAAAGGTTCATTGCGCCAAGCGAGACATCTTTGAGCATTTGCATTTCTTCTTGGAAAGAAAGTTTTGCCATGAATGCCGAGTTGCCGATTAGCAGGAGGGCGAAGAAAAAAAGAAAATAGAAGACCTTCATCCGCACCAGTTCTGTGAAAGTGGTCGCAGCGATAGCGGAAACGCGGGAAGGCAGCGAGAGTCGGAGCAAAAAACCGTTCATTTTCCGGGTAAAAAATCTGCCATTTCGTAGAGTTGCGGGTCGCGGGTGGGTGCGCGGCGGGCGGAAGCGGCGCGGTGGGTGGGCGTGCCGAGTTCTGGTTCTGTTCCGGTGGGATCGAAGTTTTCCATGGCGTCGCCGAACTCTTCTTCCAGTTTTTCAGGGTCTTCACCTGATTCCAGTCTGCGGAGCATTTCTTCCATTTCGCCGGGGGTTTTTTGGCCGGTGATTTCCAGCATTTTGCGCATCATTTTCCCGAGGTCTTTCGGGTTGGGTTCGGCATCTCCCATCCCTTCCATTTCTCTGGCCAGTTGCATCATCGCCGCTTCTTGGCGAGGATCCATTTCCGGGGAATCTCCGGAGGGGGTCGATTCCTTAGCACGGCCGGTGAAGGAAAAATTGGAAACCAGTTTTTCCATTGGGAAGGCGGGGTTGTCCGGGCAGGTAGGGACATCGGATTTTCCCATTAGTCGCCTCGCGTAGAAGCTGTAAATTTTGTTGCTCTCGGGCGAATAGAATTCGTAGATCGGCATGGCAGAGGTCGTTTTTTTTTGTGGGGTGGACTATGGAAAAAAAAAGCGTGTTTCGTCAACTCTGCGCTTTTGGGGAAGAGAAAGAGAGAAAAGGGGTAAGAGAAAAAGGGGCAAGCGACAAGATGCAAGGGACAAGGGGAAGCAAGGTGCTGCGCACGAGGGAAGAGAAAAAGGGGGGAGGGATTTTTTGGCGGTGGAAGGTGCTGGTGGATGGAGGCGATGTTGCGAT
>DYNR01000293.1 GCA_020720945.1 Chthoniobacter flavus
CCATTCCGCCCTCCTCTGCTCCCCCCGCCGCTCCCTCGGAACCAAAAAACCCAGATTCTCCCCCCAAGCCATAGCCACCGCCCCCTCTTCTTCCTTCGTGGCTTTCGTGCCCTTCGTGGTTCCCCTTCAGCTTTCAAGTTTCAGCTTTCATCTTTCTTCCACCCCATTCTGCCTTCTGCAATTCCCTCCCCCATCCCCCTCCTCGCCCACGCCGCCGCACCCCGCCCCGCCCGAGTCCCCGTTGAAAAACACCCTTGCAACAAATACCCTCCGGTCGGTGCCTCCCAATCAATCATCTCCCCAGCCAAAAAAATCCCCGGCAACTCCCGCAACATCAAATTTTCGTCCAGCCCACTCCAACAAACTCCACCCGCCGACGAGATCGCCTCGTCCAAAGGCCGGCTCCGCGCCAACGGAAACGGCAACGCTTTCACCGCCGAAACAAACTCTTCAGCCGTCTTCCATGTCTCACGCAACGGATGCGATTCCATCAATACTTTGCCGCAATCTCTCACCCGGCATCGCTCGAACGCTTCCTCCAAATGAAACCTCTTGCACTCCTGCATCTTATCCAATAAATCCGACCTAGAAAACGCAGGTTTGAGATCGACCGTCACCAGCGGATGCCCGCGAAGAAAAGGGGTCAACCGGTAAATCGCCCCGCCTTCCAACCCCGTGTCGGTCACCAAAATCTCGCCCTTCACTTCGATGTCCCCACACCGGGCCGCAATGTTTTTCAGCGGCATCCCCGCCGCCTTGCCAAAAACAGGCTCCGCAAAATCCCACCCGCAATTTGCCGGATGCAAAGGGGCGACGCCCACACCCAACCCCTGCAACATCTCCTGCCACTTCCCGTCGGAACCCGTTTGCGGCCAAGACCCTCCACCCATCGCAAGCACGACGGCGCGGGCTACCTCCACCCGCCGCCCTTCCGGTGTCTCAAAATCCAACCTCCACCCGCCGCCAACCTCCCGCCCGATCCCTGCCAACCGGTGATTCACAAAAATTTGCCCGCCCCCAGCCTTGAGCTTCTGCACCCAACGCCGCAACATCGGCGCGGCTTTCATCTTGGCGGGATACACTCTCCCGTTCGGCTTGGCGATCGATTCAACCCCCAACTCCCTGGCCCATTCCCGAAAATCTTCCGCCCCACTTTCCCCCAACAAACTCCCCCAAACATCGCTCCCCGCCTGCGTCCCGCTATAAGCCTCGCTGATTTTTTCCGAAACATTCGTGAAGTTCAACCCTCCTTTGCCTGCCACCAAAAACTTCCTGCCCACCGATGGCATGGCATCGTAAAGCCGGGGGGCAATCCCTGCTTGCAACGCCATCCACGCGGCGCGCAACCCCGCAGGGCCTCCCCCAACAACCGCAAAATCAACGGGTTCTGCCATTCGATCAATCAACAAACCCCCGCCCACCAGGAGCGGAACGGAACAAACCAAGTTCCATCAAATCACGATCAGCTCTAAACGGTGGTTGTCATCGGGGCGAATCGAAGACGGCCCTGCCACCATCAAAACCTGCTCGCACTGCAACCCGATCTCGGCGACCAGATTCCTCGCGTAGGCGTTCCAGCTTGGCGGCTCGACGGGCAAATCCACCGAATGGACACCGTAAGAAAAAGCCAGCGTTTGCATGACGGCCAGATCCGCACCGACTGCGAGCGTCCAAACCCCCGGACGAGGCCTCGCGACAGCCCGCGCCGTATTCCCCCGGCGCGAAGGCACGAGCACCGCGTCGCACCTGGTGATTTTAATGGCGTGTTCGACGAGCATCGCCTTCGGGTTTGGCATGGGACGATCCGTTTCTGGAATCTCTAGCCGCGAATGTAAGTTCTTGTCTTCCCGATACTTCTCCACTTCTTCTGCGATCTCGCAAAGCATGTTCACCGCATCGACGGGATAATGCCCCATCGCGGATTCCTCGGAAAGCATGACGCAATCCGTCCCGTCTAAAATCGCATTGGCGACATCCGTCGCTTCCGCGCGGGTCGGCAGGCGGCTGACCGTCATGGACTCGAGCATCTGCGTCGCCGTGATGACGGGCCTGCACATGAGATTGGCTTTGGCGATGAGCCGTTTCTGGATGACCGCCATTTCTTGAATCGGCACTTCCACCCCCAGATCCCCACGCGCAACCATCACCCCGTCAGCCGCTTCTAAAATTTCGTCAAAATTTCCGATGGCCTCGAACCTCTCGATCTTCGCAATGACGAACGGCTTTTTTCCCATCTCCTCCGCCGCCGCACGCACCGCACCTATGTCTGCCGCCGATTCGACAAACGACTGGCTGATGGCATCCACCCCGATGGAAAGCGCGTATTTCAAACACTCCCGATCGTGCTCGGTGAACGCAGAAATCCCCAGCGGTATCCTCGGCAAATTCAACCCCTTCCTCGAATTGATCGGTCCCCCCACCGCCACCTTGCAATGCACATCGTTCCCTTCGACATGCTCCACCAGCATTTGAACCAACCCATCGTTCAAATACAGACGGTCTCCCTGCCGCACCACCTGCGGCAACCGCTCAAAAGTCATCGACGCTTTTGTCCGATCCCCCACCACCTCATCACTCGTCAAAACAAACGGGTCGCCTGCTTGCAGCTCAATCGGCCCCCCCTCCACTTTGCCAAGCCGCATCTTGGGCCCTGGCAAATCGGCCATCACCGCGACCCTCCGCGACAAAGATGCAGCGACTTTCCGTATCCTTTCTACGATCTCTCCATGATGGGTAAACTCCCCGTGCGAAAAGTTCAGCCGCGCCACATTCATCCCCGCAAGAATCAGTTGTTCAAGCACTTCTGGCGATTCGGACGCGGGGCCTATCGTCGCAACGATTTTGGTTTTATTTCTCGGCAAGTTCATAGTTTTTTTAGATGGATTTCTCCCCCTTCTATCCCCGACCGCCCAACCCTTCAACCTAAAAACGGTGACATTTTCGATTCACAGCCATCCCATAGAAAAACGCCGGTTACATTGATGCTGAATGCGTTACGACGGCGCATTTTTCTGTGGGATGATATGTGCGGAGCCATTGATTTGCTGCGTCTATTTTTTCCTTGATTATCAATGACTTACAATCAAAATCCTATGGGATGGCTGTGTTT
>DYNR01000294.1 GCA_020720945.1 Chthoniobacter flavus
GTCCACGAGGGCCATGCGGGCTTCGACACGGTTCTTGAGGTTGATGTATTTGTTGAGGTCTTCGGTGGGCCAGAAGTTCACGAGATGGACGGCGGTATTGACGCTGCCGATACGGTCGATGCGACCGAAGCGCTGGATGATGCGGACGGGATTCCAGTGGATGTCGTAGTTGATGAGGTAGTCGCAGTCTTGGAGGTTCTGGCCTTCGCTGATGCAGTCGGTGGCGATGAGGAGATCAATCTCGCCCAGTTGCGGCATGGAAGGAATCTTGGCTCGGTGTTTAGCTTGCGGGGAGAAGTTCGTGAGGATTTCGTCGTAGGCGTTTTCGCCGAAGGTGGTGCGGATGTCGCTGCCGCAGACGAGAGCCATATTGATCCCGAGTTCCTTGCTAACCCATTCGAGGAGTGACTCGTAAAGGTAGGTGGCGGTGTCGGCGAAGGCGGTAAAGACGAGAACTTTGCGGTTCGGCTCGCCGAGCTTGTTCGTTGTGGGGGTCTGGACTTTTGCGGCGATGAGCTTTTTCAGCTCTGCGAGCTTGGCATCGGTTTCGGGGGTGACACTTCTGGCGGCATTATAGAGGGTGAGAAGTTGGTTTTTGTCTTTTTTGAGTGCAACCAGCCAACCGTCGTCGCCATCGAGTTGGAGGTCACGGAGACGGAACTTTAGCTTGCCTCCGACTTGCAAGTCATCTTCCATCTCCTCTTCGGTGTTGGGAGCGTCAATTTCGACTTCCATTTCTTCGCTTGCAGTCTCCTTCTTGGGTAGATCTTGGAAGTTTTTGATTTTCTTTTCGAGGTTTTCGATTTTGGCGATGGTGCGCTCCATCGTGATCTCAAACGATTTCACGGAGCTTTCGAGGCGTTTGAGGAAGTTCACCTTCATCATGCCGATGAGGTGATTTTCGCGCAAGGCTTGCGTGATATTGGATGCGCCCCGGTTTTCGTATTCCGCCTTGTGCGGTTCCTGCACGAAACGGGACGGATTGTAAAGGGAGAGCGTGTAAGCGTTGATCTCGTCGTTGATTTTATCGTAGGACAGAAAGCGTCCGTTGGTGGAAATTTCTGGGTAAACAGAAACGGGCAACTCACGCTTTGGAAAACCGCCGAGTTGATCGATGGTAGCTTTGTAGTATCTCTGAATGTGCTTTCGCGAGCGGGCGATGGTGAGTTCGTCGAGGAGTTTGAAAAAAGCGGCGTTGAGTTTTTCCAAAAGTTCTCCGGTCTTGCGTTCGTGGCTTTGTTTTTTAGCCCAGTGGGAGAAGACCTTTTGGGCGGAAGTGAGGGTTTCTTTGAGGCTGCTGACACCGATGGATTCAGCAAAAGCGTCATCGCGATTTTCCGTGAGAAAATAGAGCTGGTTGCGAAGATCCTTGAGGTCGTTGTTGACTGGGGTGGCCGATAGCAAAAGGACTTTGGTGCGGACACCAGATTGGATAATGTCTTCCATGAGGCGTTGGTAACGGCTCTTGCGGATGAGGTTCCCTGCCTCGTCCTTTTTGCCAGGTGTGTTGTTCCGAAAGTTGTGCGATTCGTCAATTACGACGAGATCGTAGTTGCCCCAGTTCAGTGTTGCTAGATCAATGTCTCCGGAGTCACCGCTCTCGCGGCTGAGGTCGGTATGGGAAACGACATCGTAACGGAAGCGGTCTGCGACGAAGGGATTGAGGAGACTGTTGGACTGGTAAACGGTCCAGTTATTGCGCAGTTTTTTTGGGCAGAGAACGAGGACACGCTCGTTTTTCAGCTCGAAGAATTTCATGACGGCCAGGGCCTCGTAGGTTTTCCCCAAGCCTACGCTGTCGGCTATGATGCAGCCGTTGTGGCGAAGGATTTTGTTGATGGCACCTTTTGCCCCGTCCTTTTGGAACTCGAAAAGTGCTTTCCAGATTCCAGTTTCAAAGAGGCTGGTTTTGCCCAAATCAGCGTCGGTCTTGCCCGCATCGCCGAGGAACTTCTCGAAGATGTGGAAGAGCGTCTTGTAGTAGATGAACTCTGGGGGAGTATTTTCGTAGAGCTGCTTGAGGTAGTTGAGGACATCCTGTTTCACATCCTTCACGAGAGCTTCGTTGCCCCAAAGCTCGTCGAACCATTGCTTGAGTTCTTGGCGGTCGCGGTTGCCGTCCACGATGAGATTTAACTCGATGTTGTTGCCTTCATTGCCGAGGCCGAGGCCGCGCACCGTGAAGTTAGAGCTGCCAAGGATGGCATTTTCCACGCCAGCGGTGGCGACATGATACATTTTTCCGTGGAGGAGGTTGGATTGCTTGATTGTCTTGATGTCCACCTTGCGTTCAATCCATTCGGCACACTCCTTTGCAACGCGTTTTTGCTGGAGCTTGTTCGAGAGTTCCAGTCCAGTGGCATCAATGATAAATGCTTTTTTCTCGGTCTTGTTTGGGTCGAGTCGGTTCACGAAGGACGGTTCGCCAAAGAGGAAGTCGAGATGTGCGATGCGGTCTAGTTCCTCCTTGAGGGCATCGTAGGCGTAGATGGTGAAGTAGGCGGAGACGATGGAGAGTTGCGATCCGTTTTGCGTTTTTTCCCGCAGAAAGTCCGCGACAGTTCCTCTCGTATGGTTGTCTCGCAGTCCGGAGTTGTTGGGCGGCGTGGGCATTTAGTTGAGGGAGATGGATTGCAGGGTGGTCACGGTTTTGCGGCTTCGCTATTCTGTTGCTCGGGTGGTTTCCGAAACTCCACGGTTTTTTTGAGTTCTACGGCACAGGCAAATGCTTGGAGGTTATACCATGCGGATGCACCCTCATAATTTTCATTTACAGTGTCGCTTTCATAAGCGGCATGGAAACTATTAGACTTCATCTCTGTCGCATAAATCCACCCAGAAGGAAGACTCTTTTTGATTTTGAGAATCACCTTGACGGGGCGTGTATCAACTTTTCCTGCTGGGTTGGTAAAGGTTTTTTCATTCGTATAAGTCATCCTGTATGTGACTCCGATTTCGGGAAAATCCACCGGAACATCGGCGGCGATGAGGTTGGCTACTATCAGAAAACCTATCCAAACGAAGGCTGCGATCTTTTTCAATTTTTAATTTTGCTAAGGATTTATTGGGAAGAAACGACGGGGAGGAAGATGCGGGAGG
>DYNR01000295.1 GCA_020720945.1 Chthoniobacter flavus
CTTCTTTGCATTTATCTCACGGATTCAGGTTGAAAACTTCTCGCCAACGCAGAGGTTTTTCATAAACTCCCCGTCCAGCATTATGAAAATTGTAGTCGCATATTCGGGAGGTTTAGATACCTCGGTTCTCGTCACATGGCTCAAAGAGACTTATTCTGCGGAAGTTATCGCCTTTTGCGCAGATGTCGGGCAGGGCGAAGAGTTGGACGGTTTGGAAGAAAAGGCGATTCGCACCGGGGCGTCCAAGTGCTACATCGACGACCTGCGCGAAGAGTTTGCGGGAGATTTCATTTTTCCGATGATGCAGGCAGGGGCGATTTACGAGGGGCAATACTATTTGGGGACGAGCATTGCGCGGCCTTTGATCGCCAAGCGGATGGTGGAAATCGCGGCCAAGGAAGGGGCGGATGCGGTGGCGCACGGGGCGACGGGCAAGGGCAACGACCAAGTCCGTTTCGAGTTGACGGCGGCAGCGTTGGCACCCCGGTTGGACATCATTGCACCGTGGCGGCAAGAGCGTTTCCGTGAGCTTTTTCCCGGTCGGTCGGAAATGATCGCCTACGCCGAAAAACACGGGATCCCGGTTGCTGCATCGACGAAAAAGCCGTATTCCATGGATCGTAACTTGTTGCATATCAGCTTCGAAAGCGGAATTTTGGAAGATCCGTGGTTCGATGCCAGCGGGGAAGAATGCCGGGATATGTATAAGTTGAGCGTGAGCCCCGAAGAGGCACCGGACAGCCCCGAATCTGTGGAGTTGGATTTTTTGGCGGGCAATTGCGTGCGGGTGAACGGGGAGTCCATGACCCCGTTGGAAGTGATGCTCGAACTCAATCGGCTCGGGGGGAAACACGGGATCGGGCGAGTTGACATGGTGGAAAACCGTTTTGTCGGCATGAAGTCTCGCGGGGTTTACGAGACGCCGGGCGGAGCCATTTTGCATTTCGCGCACCGCCAGATGGAGTCGATTACGATGGACCGGGAAGTGATGCACTTGCGGGACTCGCTGATTCCCAAATACGCCACCTTGGTGTATAACGGGTTCTGGTTTGCGCCCGAGCGCGAGGCGATCCAGGCACTCGTTTCCTCCTCGCAAAAAAATGTCACCGGCACCGTGCGCGTGAAACTTTACAAAGGCAACATCATCGCGGCGGGGCGGCGGAGTCCTTGCAGCCTTTACAACCCCGAAATCGCTACGATGGAGGCAGATCCGACGCAGGCCTACAACCAGTCCGACGCGACGGGGTTCATCCGTTTGAACGGGTTGCGCCTGCGCGTTGCGGCAGAAGTGCAAGGCCGCTAACCCGTTGCTTCCGAAGGAGTTCTTTTGGCGGTGGAAGAAAAATTTTTTCTTCTGCCGTCCCGGGAACAAGTCTTTCGAGCGAGTTTGTTTTCCGATGAGTTTTGCTGGCGATACGCTGGTGGTGACCCACTACCACTGGAGGGCGGGGGGAGTCCGCAAAGTGATCGAGCGCGCGCTGCCGCAAGTGTGTAGCCAAGGGGGGATCGGGCGAGTGGTTTTGGTTGCTGGCGAGGCACCGCCTTCCGCGTGGGTGGAGTTTTTGTGCGCCCGTTGTCCCGGAGTGCGTTGGGAGACAGCGGTTTGCGAAGAAATCGGGTATGTTTCCGAGTTGGGGCGGATGCCGGACAGGCGGGTTGCCCGCAGTTTTTTTGAGAGGGTTGCGGCACGGTTTCCGGGTGCGCTTTTTTGGGTTCACAATCCCGCTCTTGCCAGGAATGTCCCGATGGTCGAGAGCTTGCTGGAAGCCCTTTCGTCGGGAGGGGCGACCGCGCTTTTTCACCACCACGATTTCTGGTGCGACAACCGATGGGGGCGTTGGGGTGAGGCGCAGGCTTGCGGATATGGCGCAGAGGAAGAGCTTGGGCGCATCTTTTTTTCCGCTGCGCCGGGGGTGTTGCACGCGGGGATCAACCGGGCCGATGCCCGTTTGCTCGGAGGCGTAGGGAAGGGGAAGTCGGCCTGGTTGCCGAACCCGTTCGACCCCGGAAAACCTGCGTCCCGGCAGGAAAAAGAGAAAGCGCGCCAGTGGTTGGATGCGTTGCCGGGTATCAAAAAAACAAAACCTCTCTGGCTTTTGCCTTGCCGGCTTTTGCGGCGCAAGAATGTAGCGGAAGCGATTTTGCGGGCGAGCCAAGGTGGGGCGGTGCTGGTCACTTCCGGCGAGGCGAGTTCTTCCGATGAAAAACCGTATGCCAAGGCGCTGTTGCGAGAAGTTGAGGCGGGAGGTTTGCCGGCGGTTTTTGCGGATTTCGGGGCGGCGGGGACACCCCCTTTCGAGCATCTGGTGGCGGCGGCGGATGCGGTCGTTCTCACCTCGTTGCTCGAAGGGTTTGGCCTGGCGTATCTCGATGCAGCATTTGCAGAAAAACCATTGATTTGCAGGAGGTTAAAGAATGTGGTTCCCGATTTGGAAAGCTTTGGTTTCCGTTTTCCCGAAGCTTACGAGGAGACGGAAATCCCGTCCGGGTGTTTGGATTTGGGAGAAGAGAAGCGGCGGGTTGGGGAGTTGCGGGAGCGATGGGAGAAGGGGTTGCCCGATCGGGCGCGGAGTTTTCTCGGAGGGTTTTCCGATGGATGTGGGGCGGTTTTTAGCAAGTTGACTTTGCGGGGGCAGTGCGAGGTGCTGCGGAATTTTCGGGGTGCAGGAGGGGGCGGGGTTTTGCAGGAAACCCGATGGCCGGGCGGCGGGGAGGAACTGTCATCGGAAAAATACGCGGAGAGGTTTTGGGAGTTTTTGGCGGGGGCGGAGGAAGGAGGAAGCGGGTCAGAGGAAACGGCGAGGGGGGTTCAAGAAAGTTTTTTCAAGGAGAGGCTTTCGTCGGAAGCGCTTTATCCGCTGCTGTTTGCGAATGAAACTTGAGGTTCGCAAAAACCGTTTTTTTGATTCAAAGAGAGGGAGGAGAGAGAAGGGGAATGATGGGAAAGAGTGCTCGGGGGGGGACTTGAACCCCCATGCCTTGCGGCATACGCCCCTCAAACGTACGTGTCTGCCATTTCACCACCCGAGCGGAGGATGGACTGAGAAGCTAACAGCATTTTTAGGAAAGGGGCAAGCGAAATCGAAAAAAATTCT
>DYNR01000052.1:0-8742 GCA_020720945.1 Chthoniobacter flavus
CCTGTCGTTTCGGGAAAATCGAAACCTCCCGAACGGATTGAACCCGTGAAGGTTGCCGCAAAAACGGCACAAAAAATCCCGCAAAAACCTGCCCCAAAAGCCCCGGTGGTTGAATTGCCCAAAACGCCAGCGAAAAAAACGCCGGCACCCGCCGCTGAAAAAACGGTCACACCTCCCCCTGCCGCACCAAAAGGAAAGGAAGAAGAAAAGAAAGCGGTCGCGCCAACGAACGGAAGCAAGGCTTCGCCCGATGCGAAGAAACCCAAAGGGGGCAAGGATACGAAAACTCAACCCCCCACCCCAGAAGGCTCCATGGGGTCGGACTTCAAAAAAGATCCGCAAAAATTCGTCCAAGAAAAAGTCCGTGAAATGGTTCGCCTGCACAAAGAGCAGGGCTACATCACTTTCGATGACTTGAACGAATCGCTACCCGAAGGTTTCGAGTCTCCCGAACTGCTGGAACCGATCATGGAAGAACTCCGCAAAATGGAGATCGACATGATCGATGCTTCCGATGTGGACAGGGCCGCCAAACCAAAAAAAGAAGAGGACAGGGAAGAAAAACCCGAAGTCAAACTCGATATTTTGGACGACCCCGTTAGGATGTATCTGAAGCAAATGGGGCAAGTCTCTCTACTGACCCGCGAGCAAGAAGTGGAAATATCCAAGCGAATCGAAGACGCGGAAGCCAAAATGCAAGAAAACCTCTACCTCTTCGGCTTCATCTCTGATGCGCACATCAACTTGGCACACAAACTGATGGATTCCGACGAACGCTTCGACCGCGTGATCATGGATAAAAAAGTGGAAAGCCGCGAGCGGTATATGAAAATGCTGCCCAAGCTTTGCACCGCTCTGAAGAAAGAAGCCGAAAAGGCATCCCACTACTACGCCCAACACATTCTGGGAAAAAACGGAAAAAACTCGACCGCCGAACTGAACCATTTCAACAAGCTCGCGGGGGCGGTCGGAAAGATGTATCCGAAGTTCTTTTTCAAACAGAAAGTCGTCGAGGATTTCGTCCTTTTGGCGGACGAAAAAGCGCGTGCAATCAAGAACTTGCAAACGGAATACGCGCGCCACGCAAACTCGAAAACCCCCGAGGCGATCAAACACAAACGCAGCATCAACGCCCAGATGCGCGAACTGGAAAAACGCACTTGGACGGACTCGGAAACCTTCACCGAAGCCCACCAAGAACTGCGCGATTGGCACAAAAAAGCTTTGCGCGCAAAAACGGAAATGGTCGAAGCAAACTTGCGCCTCGTCATTTCCATCGCAAAAAAATACACCAACCGCGGGCTTTCTTTTTTGGATTTGATCCAAGAAGGAAACATTGGATTGATGAAAGCGGTCGAAAAATTTGAATACCGCAGGGGTTACAAGTTTTCGACCTACGCGACCTGGTGGATCCGGCAAGCAATCACCCGGTCGATCGCCGACCAAGCCAGGACGATCCGCATTCCCGTCCACATGATCGAGACGATCAACAAGCTCATCCGCGTGCAAAAACAGCTCGTGCAAGAATACGGCAGGGAACCGACCCCGGAAGAAATTTCCGAAGAAATCCAACTCCCCGTCGAACGCGTCCGCGCCGTGCTGAAAATGGCGCAACAACCGATTTCGCTGCAGGCGACCGTCGGCGACGGCGAGGACACTTGCATCGGTGACTTCATCGAAGACAAATCGGCGGAAAACCCCGCAGACCAAGCCGCCATCGTCCTCCTCAAAGACAAGATCAAAGATGTGCTCTGGTCGCTCACCGAAAGGGAGCGCGCGGTGCTCGAACAACGCTTCGGCCTGGTGGACGGTTACAGCAGAACGCTCGAAGAAGTCGGCAAACAGTTTCGCGTCACCCGCGAACGCATCCGCCAAATCGAGGCTAAAGCTTTGCGTAAAATGCGTCACCCCACTAGGATACGGCTGCTAGAAGGCTTTTTGGAACAGAAGGAAACCACGGCGTGACACCCAGAAAAAAAACCGTTTTTTTTGCGGAAAACCTTGTTTCCTTCTGCGTTTGTGGCATAAAGACATTCCGCAACTAGCGAAGAAAGGAGGGGAAAATATAACACCATGAAATTCGTCAAAATCATCGCAGCTGTTGCCTTTGCGGCGGCAGCTCTTAATTTGGGTGCATGCGCAAGCAAGCCCGCACCGGTCAAACCGTCGCCCAGCGTCGGTTACAAAAAATAATCCGGTTCGGCTTTTACCTAGCAAAAGCATTTCGGCCAGGTGGAATTACTCATTCCACCTGGTCTTTTTTTTGCGCGGCAAAAAACGGGAAGAGCGAGGGAATTTTTCTGGACAGCGGCAAGACTCCGCACCACCATCCGGACACCACTAAAAAAAACAAAATGTCAGCAGGTCAAGGAAGCGCAGGTAACATCATCGCGGCACTGGTCAATGTGCCGTTCCCCGGTCTGGGACAACTCATTCAAGGACGCCTCTTGTCCGCGCTCTTGTTTTTCATTTTCACTTACGGTTCCTACGCCCTCTGGTTTTTGCTCTTCCCTCTCGTCATCGGCGGAGTGCTGCACCTCTGGTCCATTCTCGATGCCGCTTTGTGGAAACCTAAAAGAGCGTGAGCTTTTTCCCAACCAACGCGTTGCTTCCACTCGGCGGAGAAGAGGGCGATGAGGGCGGCATCCTTGCGGCGATTGACAGGGCCAGCCAGCCTTTCGCAAAAAAAAAATCCTTGTATTACTACGCCCGAGGAAAAATGCGCCACGATCCCGCCTACCGGGTTTTGGCACGCCTGCTGGCGGGGCAGGAAATGCCCATTTTAGACTTGGGATGCGGTGCCGGGGTCTTCGCCGCCTACCTGCGAGAAAACGGGCTGTCGGCACCTCTGCACGGGGTCGATTTGTCGGAAAAAAAAATCCGGCTCGCAAAAGAAACGGTCGGAACAATTTACCCCGCACTTTCGTTTGAAACGAAGGATGCCGCCGCGATACAAGGTTTTTCCGGAAACATCGTAGGCCTCGATTTGCTACATTATTTCTCGGAGCAAGGACGGGATCACTTGCTCGAAAACTTGGCGAGTTTTCTGCCTGCTGGCGGACGGCTTTATTTGCGGAACGGGGTAAGGGATGCCGGGTTTTTGCGTCATTGTGCGACAAGCGTAGAAGAAGCTTTCGTTCGAGGGAGCCGCTGGATCACGGGCGGGGAATGGAATTTTCCAACCCGTGCTGCCGTGGAAAAAAAACTGGAATCCTTGGGGCTACAAGTCGTTTCCGTTCCGATGTGGGGAAACACCCCTTTCAGCAGCTACCTTTTCATCGCAGGACGAAAAAAATAGCGAATCAGAGTTTCCCCGCTATTTTCCGCGCTGAACCAACCACCCACTTTTTGTTTTGCGAGTGGTTGACAACCGCGAACCCACGAGACTCAAACGCCGCCGCAACCCCAGGAAATTGTTCGCGCAAAACCCCGCTGAAAATCAAGGTCCCGCAGGGCGCGAGCCCGCGCACGATCGGGTCGGCGGCGGAAATAAGCGTCTCGCTGAAAAGGTTGGCAACCACGATGTCGCAGGGGGAAGACGGGTGCCACCCATGGACATCTCCCGTTTGTATTTTGTTGATGGAAAGGTGGTTATTGCGGGCATTCTCCCGGATTTCCCTAGTGCAAACCGGATCGTAATCGAGCGCTTCGACCCGGTGCGCGCCCAGCAAACGGGCGGCGAGAGCAAGGATTCCACTGCCTGCGCCCAAGTCTGCACAAACCCATTTTCCCCCCCGCAATTTTTCGGCTTCGTCCGCCAACACTCGTAAGCATCCCGCAGTGGTCGGATGGCTTCCCGTCCCGAACGCCATGTTGGCAGGAACCCACAGAGACGGCTTCTCCGGATTGATTTTTTTGTGGCTTTCCCACTGCGCCTCGTCTCCAAAAACCAAAAATTTTCCACGGACGGAAAACGGTTTGCTTTTTTCCTTGAAGCAAGATTGCCACGCATCGGGATCGAGAGGAGCCTGTTTGCCCCCGAAAAGTTCTTCCAGTCGCGCGGTTTCTTTTTTTGCGGCATAGACACGCAAGCGGAGGGCGGAAGATCCGGGAGCGGTAAGAAAAGCAACAGTCGCTGGCGGATACCCGGCGAGAAGCTCTTCCCATTCCTCTTCCCGGCTCGTCGAAGTAGTCTTCGACCAAACCCAGATCTCTTTCGTTTTTGCGCCGCCCGATCCTGGCGCATTTCGGTTTTCTTTTTTTGCTGGCACGGAGCGGGAAAAAGGGTCAAGAAAGCAGATTTGCCATTTCTTCCACGCGACGCTCAAACAAAGAAAGAGCGGCATCTACGGGCTCGGGAGAAGTCATGTCAACTCCCGCCGCTTGTAGCGTTTCAAGCGGATAGCGACTCCCTCCCGAACGCAAAAAATCCAAGTATCGCGAAGGCTCTCCGCTTTTGAGCGTCTGTCCAGCCAATGCGACTGCGGCGGATAACCCCGTCGCGTATTTATAAACATAGAACGCATTGTAGAAATGGGGAATCCGCAAACACTCCAACTCCAACTCTTTGTCCACAACCACAGAAGAACCAAAATACGCATCCAGCAGCTTCCGGTAAATTTCGCGCAACGAATCGAGCGTCAACGGCCCGCCCGCCTCTTCCAGCGCATGGGATTCTTTTTCAAACTCCGCAAACATCGTCTGCCGGTAAAGCGTGCCGCGAAAATCATCCACTTGGCGGTTGATCAAATACAGGCGCATGGCGGGATCCTGTGTTTTTGACAGCAGGTATTCGGTCAAAAGCACCTCGTTAAAAGTCGATGCGACCTCCGCCAAAAAAATCGGGTAGTGGTAATTTTGGTAGCTCTGCGCGCGCTGGGAATACCAAGTGTGCATCGAATGCCCCGCCTCGTGCGCCAGAGTAAACACATCGGAAAACACATCCCTCTTGTAGTTCATCATGATGTATGGCGGGCTCTGGTAAGTGCCGTAAGAAAACGCCCCGCTACGCTTGTTTCTGTTTTCGTAACGGTCGCACCAGCGTTCCGCAGTCAAGCCTCCACGCAACACACGCGTGTATTCTTCGCCGAGGGGCGCCACGGCGGAGAGAACCATTTCGACGGCTTCATCCCAGGAAACATCCGTTTTAACCCCTTCCACTAGAGGGACATAAGTATCGTATTGGTGCAATTCCTCCAAACGCAAAGCCTTCCGTCTCACCCCGAAGTAACGGAAAAGCGGGGAAAGGTTGGCACGGGCGGAAGAAATCAGATTTTCATAGACAGAAACGGGCACATCGTCTTGAAAAAGAGCGGCTTCCAATGCGGAAGGATGATTCCTCGCCCGCGCAAAAAAAACATCGGAGCGCACCGAGTTTGCGTAAGTAGAAGCCAGCGTGAATTGATGCTCCGAGAACCCCTTGTAAAAACTGTGGAACGCGTTTTTCCTGACTTCCGGTTCGCGTTGCACCAAAAGCGAAGAATAGGAGCTTTGGGTCAATTCGATTTCTTCGCCCGCATCGTTCCGCACTTTTCCAAACTTCATGTCAACATTGGTCAACTGGGAAAAAGTATCGCCGTGCCCCCCCATGACCGCCGACCCCAAGGAAAGAAGGCGTTCCTCTTTCGATGAAAGGGTGTGCGGTTTGTTGCGCCGCAATTTTTTGAGCGGAAGGATCCAAGGCTCCAATTCGGCGGATTCGAGAAAACGCTGAAAACTGTCATCCTCGATCGCCTGGATTTCCGGGGCGAGAAAAGAAAACGCCTCCCCGATTTTTGTCAGCAAAGACTGCAAACGGGCTTCGCGCGCAAGGGAATCGGCATCCGCGTTGTCCTCGCTCATTTTCAGCGAAGCATACTGGTTGAGTTGTTCGATTTTTTGGTCGATCGATTTTTCAAATTCCAGCGCTTGAAGCAAACACGACGGCGACCCCGAGAGAGTCCCCTCAAAATTTCTGATTTTGGGAAACTCCAAAGAAAGCTGCGAAAACTCGGATTCCCAATCTTGCGGGGTTGGGTAAAGCGGCGATAAATCCCAGGTGTCTTCTTGCGGGACGGCATGACGCGGCGGGGGAAATCCCTGTTGGGACGATTCGGTTTCGCAGTTGAAATAGCGGGCAGTTTCCATGGTGATTTTCTAGCTGAATCCGTGAGATAAATGCAAAGAAGAACTGTAAGATATTGGAGCGAAAAGGCCTAGAAAAACCGAGGAACTCCCGCTGGGTCTTTTGCTTGTTTTTTCCAAGCCTTTGCAGCCCAATAGATTGCAGGCATTCACAGCAGTTATCGCACAGATTCAGGTGAGATTGAAATAACGCCGAGAAAACGCCGAGAACGCCAGATTTCTACCCTCGTTTTCCGCGAATGCTCCGGCTCAATCTTCGAGGTAAAATAGCAAGTCGCTCAATCGTTCATCCGCCTGTTTGAGCCCCTCCCAATTTTGCTTCACGATAGCTTCCAACCCCTCTGTAAGCACTTTACGAATTTCTTCTGCATCGTTCGCAGATACCCCTTCGCTTTCCAGCAGTGCCTCCGCTCTTTTGCGCAATTTTTTTGCACTTGTCAATAAGCCAGAAGGCGCTTCTTGGGGATCGCCATCCGCACCGAAATCGGCATTTTCTAGTTTTCCGAATTCCTCATCATCACCGAAATCCCCATTCATGAAATCGTCGGAAGCATCCCCTTCCTCTTGGAAAAATTCTGCGAGGTTCGTCCGCGCCGCATCGATGTTGATTCTGTGATGCCCCGCTGTATCTACCGTGATCGCAGCAATCTTGCCCGTGCATTTTTCGATTGCGGAAACATGAAGCAACCCGTTTAAATCAATTTCAAAAGTCACCAAAAGCCGGCTGCCCCTCGATGCCGTTTTCGACAGCCCTTCGATGTTGAAAACCCCGAGGGCGAGGTTGTGCTCGGGATACGGGGATTCGCCCTGGTAAACAGATGTCTCTACCCCTTCTTGGCCATCCGCACAGGTCACAAACATCTTTGCCTTTTTTGCGGGTAAAGGTGTCCCGCGGGGGATGATTACCACACACTCTAAATCACCGAACACGACCGCTTCGATGCTGTAAGAGTGAGCCGTGATATCGACGAGGATCGCCGGGGTGTCCTCCCCTGCCAAAGTCGCCCCTTGAATCGCCGCACCCATCGCCACAATGAGATCGGGATCGACCTCGCCACTCGGCTCTTTTCTCATTTTTTCTGCGAGCAGTTCATGCACTCTCGGTGTCCGGGTCGCCCCACCAACCAGCAACACCTTATCAATATCATGAACCGTCGTCTCCGTATCCTCCAGCACCCGTTGCAAACAACCGATAGTTTTTTCAAGCTTCTCCGCAATCAAGCCCTCGTAATTTTCTCTCGTAAACTCCGCAGAAAAATGACCGCCCTGGGTCAAAAACTCTTCGTTCACAATCGTTTCCGGGCTATCGCTAAGTGCGATTTTCACCCCTTCCATCACCGACTTCAACCGCCTGCGAACCAGCGGCGTAACCTCATTTTCCTCGCCCCGGTTGACTTCCAAAAACCGCTCCAATGCGGCATCCGCAAGCATCTCGTCAAAGTCATCCCCCCCCAAGTGGGTATCGCCGTGGCTCGACTTGACCTCTACAATGCCTTTTTCCACGGAAACTAACGAAACATCAAAAGTCCCTCCCCCCAAATCATAAACAAGGACAGTTTCTTGCTCCTTGCCATCCGCCCCCCCGGCACCATACGCCAACGCCGCCGCAGTAGGCTCGTTGATGATCCGTAACACTTCCAACCCAGCCAACCGTCCCGCATCCTGCGTTGCCGTCCTCTGCCGCTCGTTGAAAAACGCAGGCACCGTGATGACCGCTTTCGTGACAGGACACCCCAAAAATGCTTCCGCCGCCTTCTTCAGTTCCCGCAAAATTATCGCACTGATTTCCTCCGGCAAATACTCCTTTTCCCCGAGACTCACCTTCTCCGCCGTCCCCATCATCCGCTTAATCGAAAGCACCGTCCGCTCTGGTGCCGCTATCGCTTGGTGCTTCGCCGCCTGCCCTACGATCAGCCCGCCATCCGCCCCCAACCCCACCGCACTCGGCATCGTCGGCTTCCCATTCACCGGAATCACCACCACCTTCCCGTCCTGCACCGCTGCCACCACGCTGTTCGTCGTCCCCAAATCAATCCCGACCACTACATCTTTATCTTTTGTCATATATTTTAGTTTCTAAATTTTTTACTTATCTCCACCCTCATTAGGGCAACGGTAAACACGCACTTGTGCCGGGCGCAACAGCCGCCCGGTATCGGACTCCTGCCATCCTGCCTGCACTTCGGCAGCCACCGTATGCTCGGTCGCAGAAGTGCTGTAAT
Source organism: Chthoniobacter flavus (assembly GCA_020720945.1). Lineage (GTDB taxonomy): Bacteria > Verrucomicrobiota > Verrucomicrobiia > Chthoniobacterales > DYNR01 > DYNR01. The sequence continues at coordinate 8,286 of DYNR01000052.1, forward strand.
CCACTGCAACCGCACTCATCGTATGCGGGTCAAACACTTTTCCCAAGCACAGAACACGCTCCAACCCTGCCGCCCGCAATAAATTGCCCGAATGCACCGATAGGATGCGGAACGACTCCGCCATTTTTTCCCGGTCTTCCCTCCACGCTTTTTCCCGATTTCCAAAAAACGGAAGCACCATCCCTTTTGCGTCCACGGGACGATCAAACGCCGCCGCAATCCTTTCCATACGGTCTGCCAGATCAATCAGTGCCAGCGACAAATCCCTCGGCTTTCTCGCCACTGGTTCCAGCGTATTCGCAACCGCCTTCGACAGCAAAGAGACCTGCGCCCCGACCTGTTTGACCTCATCGACCACCCTACGCGCATAGCGGCGACTCTCCACCAGCGACGCATCCACCTCTTCCTTCACCGCCTCTACGCTTTCAAAAATCCTTTTGCCCCACCCTTCCTCTTC
>DYNR01000052.1:8842-11986 GCA_020720945.1 Chthoniobacter flavus
CGGACTCCTCTTGCTCGGTCGAATCTTGCTCTTCAGTTTCCTCGGGTGCCTCCTCGGGCATCACCTCAGATTCGATTTTCGCTCCCTCCTCCTGCGTCCCACCCGAGCCCCATCGGACAACCGGTTTTTCCTCGAAATCTTCTTCCCTCTCTCCACTAAACGGCTTTTCTTCCATAACGAAAATAACTCACTTCTGATGCGATACCTTCGCACAAGATTGCAGCATTGCACGGAACGCATCTTGCCCCGGTGCCTGCCGCCTCTCTGGAAACGAAACAAATTTTTTCAAAACTTCCTCCGGAGAAAGCCCTTCCCCCGTAGAAGCCAGCGACCACTGGGCCCGCGCCGTCTCATCCTTCAGCAACTTTGCAGCTTCGCTGATTGCAGCAAATTCATCCGGAAACTTTTCGGGCGGACATTGCCTCAAATACTTTTGGTAAGCTTCCCGCACATCGGCGTCCGTGCATTCTTTTGGTAAATTAAGAACGGCGTAAGGATTCATAGTTTGCTTTCTATTCTTGCCAATCAAAAAGGGATTTCCCCTTGGACATATCCGGACTTTGCGTTTTCGCTTTCCTTGGAATCTGTCTTCGGCACTGCTTTCTTCGGGGCTTGGGTTGTCTTTTTCACCGGTTTCTTTGCGGGCTTTGGCTTTGCCTTTTGTTTTTTCCTATTAAGAAAATCCTTCAAAATCTCCTCGATATCTGGCATATCAATATCGAAAGGATCTCCTGAATCGTCATCGTCCTCTTCGGCCTCGTCATATTCATCGTCCTCATCGCCCTCATCGCCCTCGTCCATCTGGCTCCTTTCAAAAGCCACTTCCGCCGCCCTCCGTATCCCCGGATACATCTCATCCGCCTTTGCCAGCAGCTCCCGATCCTTCAACAATTGCGCCGCTGCAATGACCCTATCAAGCTCCTTCTTCCGGAGCATAGGAGCCCCTTGCCAAAGCGCAAACCGGATTGCAAGATAACCAAAATGCGGGTTTTCTTGAAAATCAGGCCCGAATTTCGCCCCTCGGAAGACCTTTTCATAGCACTCCAACAAATCACTGATCCATTTGGTCGCAACCCCGCCGTTTTCCCGCACCACCCGGTCGAGCAAACAGACGAAATCAAACGCCTCCCTCGAATCTGCGACCAACTTCTTTTTTTTGCAAATAAAATTGCTGGCCGCATCTTTGAAGCCCCTGCAAATGCTCTCCTTTCCCCACAAAAGCTCGCCTTCCAAAAGCAACGGAAGGATCACTTCAAAAATGCGCCTCACCTCATGCCACGAATACGAAAAATCCTTTTTCTTATTCCCATCCCAAAGAAAATACGGCTGCGAAAAATCAAACACTTCCCCGTAATAAGTCCGCACCGCCTGGAACTCCCATTTGTTGGGGAGTCTCTTGAGCATCGCATCAAATGCACCCAACGGCCTCTTGAAGCACATCGCCTCGACCAGCGGCAGCACCCACGGCTCCCGCAACAGTGCCGCCCTCGATGCCTCCACCTCAAAAAGCTTCGCGACCTCGCCCCAGAGCGCCGCCTGATCCGCCCCCTTCTTCTTCGCAAGCTTCACCCCATAAGCAACCATCAGCTCGTGCGCGACCGATACATCCAGCGGATCCGCCTCCCGCGCCCTCGCAAAAAAATCAATCGCCTTGTCAAACGCCTTCCGCTCCCGCGCCCGCATCCCCGCCTCCACCAGCGTCCATTTGTCTTTCGGAAACCGTGCCGCCATGTCATCCAGCACACGCCCCACCTCCCCCTTTTCCCCTAAACCCTTCAACACCCCGACCAACTCCCGCAAACACCGGTAGTTATCCGACCACGCATCCCGGCTCTTCCGCAAAAAATCGGCCGCCCTTTCCCGCTCCTCACGGCATACCTCTCTCTTCCCAAAAAACGAAACCCTCTCCTCCGACTTCACGATCTCCATCAAAAAAACCGCACCCATCATCCATGCAACACTCTCCAATACAGGAGTTTTCTCGTGATGCCGAAAAAATACAAACACATACTTTTCCCATTCATCGGCAAAACCGTCATCGCTGTCTATGTGGAAAAAAGTCAGAAAACTCCCCGTTAATTCGCAAAGAAACAGGGGATGAATTTTTCCTGGCATCCGATCTGTCGCCTCGAACATCCGATCATCGTAAATGCGACCACCCTGCGGATGGTTGCGGAAAAGTTCGTGGCGGATGCACGCAGGCAGCCCCGACCAGTCCGCCGCCAGATCCTCCCGAAACGCCCAGCACATCTCCTCCATTGTCCGCCCGTATTGCCCCTTATCCCACGCCTGCGATGCCACAGCAATCGCCTTCCCTAGCTTCCTCGGATACCCCGCCAACGCCAAGTTCCACTCCGCTAAATCCTGGCCCGGAATCGTCGCATCCCCGCAAATGACCCGCACAGCAACCGCACAAGCCCCTCCTTTCGGAACCCTTTGGAAACACGCTTCTGCCTCCGCCTTTTCCCCGCAAAACCAATGCCGCACCCCCCGCAAAAAAAGCTTCCAATGCCGGAACGGACTCGAAGAAGGCAACCCCCGCAACGCCTCCGCCATCGCATCCCACTCCCAATCCGCCGCCGCATCACACGCCGCCTGCACTGCCGCCAACTCTCCTGCTGCCTTCGCATCCGCCTCCCCGCCTGGCCCACTCCTGGCATCAAACGAAACCACCACCGCATCAATCGCCCGCAACTCCTCTCCCGTCACATCCGCCCCGCCCCTGGCCGCCACCCGCAACACAGCCTCCCATCCCGCTTCCCGAGAAACCGCTGCGGCGACCACTCCACCCCCGCGCGCCCGTTCCCGCTCGCTGTCCGCCGCCCCCTGCGCCCCCGCCAGCTTGCCCCTCAACTCCTCCACCTTCTCTGGCTGCACGATCGTCTGCAAGTAATCCAAAAGCGTCTTCGCCTCAGAAAGCAAATTCTTCTCCAGCATCTCGCCAAACAGCCCGAGATTCGCCTCCACCAAAAGCGGCTGATACCTCGCCTTGTCCTTCTTTACCAACAACTTAGCAGCATCCCGCGCCTTCCGCCACTTTTTGGCTTCCAGATGACGCAACACTTCTGCCGCAGCAGCATCCCCCTCAAACGCTTTTGCCAGTTCCTTCATGCGCAAAAGAATAAATCAGCCCAAACCCGAAAG
>DYNR01000296.1 GCA_020720945.1 Chthoniobacter flavus
GATTCCGTCAGCCACAGCGACTGCCCGAACGCCCCAGAAAAAGGAAGGACTCCCAACCCCGCCAAAAGAATGATGTTTTTTAAGTTCATGGATTTTTTTCTTTTTCGTTGCGTCATCAAATTACCCGACCGGAGGGGCACCGAGCGTCTGGATGGCCTGCCCCATGAGCTGGTCATGAGAAGTGATGAGCTTTTGGGACGCCTGGTAAGCGTTGGAAACCGTTATCAAATTGATCATCTCGTTGATCGCCGAGACATTGCTGGATTCGATCACGCCTTGAAGAACCTGCGGTTTTTCCACCACGGATGACGAAACCCCTTTTTTCGGAACAAACCCTCCTTGCACCTGCGTCAAATCCGTCGCCGCGTTCCCGAAACTATAAACGGGGATTTTCCCGAGCTGGTTTTCGCCTTGAGAAACCGTCCCGTCCGCCGCCACCGTGATTTTGCCTTTTTGGGGATCCAGAACAATCGGCCCACCTTCGCCCTGCAACGCAAACCCGTTTTGGTTGACCAGCGTGTTCTGGTTGTTGACATGAAATTCCCCGTTTCTCGTGTAAACCGTCTGTCCGCCAGGCCCTTGGGTCTGAAAAAAACCTTCGCCGCCAATCGCGAAATCCGTGCTTTTATCGGTCGTTTGCAGGGCGCCGGGCGACATATCGATCACGCTCGTGCTCTTGGGCAACGCTCCGCGGTTCACCCCCATGTTGTGCTTCCCTTGGGCGACTTGCACCCCGTCTTCCGAAACGACACTGAACTGCGTGCGCTTGAACCCCGCCGTCTGGCTTGCAGCCAAATTCCTGGATACATTTTCTTGCCAGCGTTCGAGCGCCGAAAGGTTTGATGCGTTGTTGTAAATTCCTTCAAACATAGAATGATTTAAGTCTGCCCCCTTCAAAGCAATGAGCGTGCCACCCTAAAAAAACACGGGGAAAAACCGGGGAAAAACAGCGGAACAAAAAATCATAACTCCATCCTTTTCAACAAGTTAAAACAATAGAACAACGCGCTGAAAAATCTTTGTTTTTTTGAGATTCCGCCCGTTCTTGCCAGCCGCTCAAAAGGGTAGGAAAAAATTGCCTACCCCAAATTCGCCGGAAACTCGCCCGAAACTTCTCCCTTGATTTTCTGGGAAAAATTCCTTACTTTTCCCTCCATGATAGCAGCGACAGAAGCGGGTTTTGCGGGGGGAACGATGCCGGGGCATCCGGGGCATCCAAGCGACATTCTTTCCGTCGCCACCGGCAACCACCGATGGGACCGCAATCCGTTTATCGTGATTTGGGAAATCACCCGTGCCTGTGCTTTGGCCTGCCGCCACTGCCGGGCAGAAGCAAAAGTGAAACGCGACCCGATGGAGTTGAATGCGGAGGAAGCCCGCCTGCTCATCGACCAAGTCGCGAGGATTCAACCCCAGATTTTTATTTTGACGGGAGGCGACCCGATGATGCGCTCGGATTTGTTGCAACTGGTCGAATACGCCGCCGGCAAAGGCCTCCGCGTCGCAATCAGCCCTAGTGCCACCCCCCGCTGGCTGAACGCCGACCTCCCCGCCCTCCATTCTGCCGGAGTTTCGAGGATTTCTCTGAGCATCGATGGCGCAAAAGAATCGACCCACGACCTTTTCCGCGGCATCCCAGGGACTTGGGGCAGAACCATGCAAGGCATCGATGCCGCAAAAAAAGCCGGGTTGAGCATCCAGATCAACACGACCATTACCCGCCAAAACTTGCAGGAAATCCCGGAGTTTATCGAACTTCTGAACGAAATCGAACCCGCCATGTGGAGCCTCTTCCAACTCGTCCCCACCGGACGCGCCCTCAGCGAAGACATGATCGATGCCGATGAAATGGAAACGCTCTTCGAAACCTTGGCAGACCTTTCCCCGACCGTCCGCTACGGCATCAAAACCACCGAAGGGCACCACTTCCGCCGCGTGCTCATCCAGCGAGGCAAAGCCCACAAAGGCTCCCCAGGAATGCAAGGCATCGCAGACGGAAAAGGGTTTGTTTTCATTTCCCACACGGGCGAAGTTTGCCCCAGCGGTTTTTTGCCGTTTGTCGCCGGCAATGTGCGCGAACGGGAGTTGGGCGACATTTATCAAAACGCGCCAATTTTCCGCGAGTTGCGAGACACCTCCCTGCTCGATGGAAAATGCGGGATTTGCGAGTTCCGCTCCCTTTGCGGAGGCTCCCGCGCCCGCGCCTATGCCATGACCGGCAACTACCTCGCATCCGAACCTCTCTGCGCCTACATCCCTCCCCCACTACGGAAAACCGAACAATGATCAACCTTACAAGCCTCCTTTGCGCCCTCGACCAACCCGCCGATGCCCTGCGATACGGCAGGGGACACGGTGCCGCAAAATCCGCCAGCGAACGCCGCCCCGTCGTCGTCTGGAACATCACTCGCCGTTGCAACCTGAAGTGCATCCACTGCTATTCGGATTCCGATTCTTCCTTCTACGCCAACGAGTTAGACGATGACCAGTGCCGCGCCGTCATCGACGACCTAGCGGGTTTCGGCGTTCCCGCCCTCCTCCTTTCCGGTGGCGAACCCCTCATCCGGCCCAACCTTTTCGAGCTGGCGACCTACGCCCGCGACCGCGGCTTGCGCCTCACCCTTTCGACCAACGGAACCCTCATCAACCCGGAAACCGCCGCACGCATCAAAGAAATCGGCTTTTCCTATGTCGGCATTTCCTTGGACGGAATCGGAAAAGCCCACGACTTTTTTCGCGGCAAGGACGGGACTTTTGAAAAAGCTCTCGGAGCTTTCCGAAACTGCCGCGCCGTGGACCAAAAAGTCGGTCTCCGCCTCACCCTCACCCGCCACACCTTCAACGAACTCGAGAACATCCTCCGCTTTATCGAAGACGAAAATGTCCCCCGCGTCTGCTTCTACCACTTAGTTTATAGCGGCAGGGGCTCGGAACTCGAAACCCTCACCGCCGAAGAGTCCCGCACCGCATTGGATAAAATCATGGATCGCGTCGAGGAATGGCACCGCAAAGGTTCGGCCCGCGAAGTGCTCACCGTCGATCAACCCGCCGACTCCGCCTACTTGCTCCTCCGTT
>DYNR01000297.1 GCA_020720945.1 Chthoniobacter flavus
AGCCACCAAGCAACCGTTTTTGGCTGCTTCTTGGCAGACTTCGGAGAGGTCTTTTTCAGTCCAGGCATCGCGGTCGATAACCAGCCAGAGTTCGTCGTTTTTTTTGGTTCCGATTTCCCTCGCTTTTTTGACGAGGCGGGAGAGGACGGTTTTTGGTTTGGATTGGTGGGGGAGGCCGGAAACCAGTTCCATGCGAATGACGGCATCGCGCCCGGCAAGAGCGCGTTTGAGTTCTCCGAAGTAGCGGGGCTCGGTTTCTGCTCCTTCCGATGCGATCAGAAAGAGCTTTTTGGTTTTTCGGAAGCCTGCGTTGCGTTGGAAGTTCATGGGAGCGTGGCTTCTTCTGCTACTTTGAGCGACTCGAAACGGTCGAGGGCGGGGACTCCCCCGAAGCGGCCTAAAAGGTAGCTTTTGCGGATGTCTTTGTCGTAGCGGACTTCTTTGAAATCGCTCAACGCGGAGAGCGAGGAGGCACCGTTTGCGTCTCTGTCCACGAACCAGAGCTCGTCGCGGCGGAAGACCGATTGGTCGAGCAACATGCTGTCGTGCGTGGTGAAGAGGAGCTGGCTTTGGGGGTGGCGCGTGCGGGATGCCAAGTAGCTTTCGATGAGGTTGCGGGTGAGCAGGGTGTGGAGGCTCCTGTCTAGCTCGTCGATGACGAAGACTTTGGGGGAGGGTGCGGAAGCCAGTTCGTAAAAGGCGGGGAGCAGATCGAGGAGGCGTTGGGTGCCTTCGGATTCGTCTGCGATTTCGAAGCGGATGGGGGCACCTCCGGGCGTGTGGTGGACGGCGACGAGCTTGCGGCATTCGAGGCGGCCGTTTTCGGAAAATGCGACATAGCGCTTTTTGCTTGGCGAGGAAAACTCGCACGCCTTGTCGCCCGCGATGTTTTCTTTGATTCGCGTTTTGAGGTCTTCGGGGGCGTCGATGGCATCGAAGGATACTTCTTCGCCGTCTATGGCGTCGATGCCGGTGTGCGCGTTTTTGAGTGCTTCGCCGCAGTAGGCTCGCAGGCCTTCTCCGTTTTTGCCTGCCAGCGCGAGCATACGGAAAGTGGTTTGGGGGTTGACCAGGACGAGGGTTTGCTGGAACCAGCGGATGACGGTCTCGGCGAGCGGGATTTTTTTCCCGCGCAAGGCGTTGAGAAAGAGTTGGTTGGGGAGTGTGTCGCGGGTTTTGAAGCGGAGGAACGCCACCTCGTCTTTTGCTAGGCCGAGCTTTGCAAAATACTTGAGGTTCCAGGCGGAGTCTTCGCCTTGCGCTGTCCTCGAAAACACGGTTTGGGCTTTTTTCTTCCCGAGGAGCTGGAGGGATTCTTCCCAGACCCGGTGGCGGGAAACCGCAAAAGAGTAGCGGAAGGCTTGCCCGTCGATGAGGAGTTCGAAGGTGAAGCGGGAGGGTTGCAAAGGCGTTGCGTGGTCGAGCAAAAAGGCTTCGGCTCCCGTGCTGGCTTCTGCGTTTTCTTTTTGAAATGCCACCAGATATTGCGCGAGTTCGAGGGCGCGGTAGAAGTTGGATTTGCCGGAGCCGTTGCCCCCGAAGATGGCGGCGACTGGCAACGGTGTAAACCCTTGGGGAAGAGCGGGTTGCAGGCGTTCGCCGTGTTGCTTTTCGCGGGATGCGACCATCGAAAATGTGGTTTCATCGCGGAAGGAAAGGAAGTTTGAGAATTGAAGGGAGATTAACATAGGGTGAAATAATCTCTCAATTCCGCAAAAACCGCAAGCTATTTTTTTGTTTTTCTTCATTTTGCGAGATTTTTTCTCGTAAAATGCGGAAATTGCTGTTGCGGAGGTTCCATGCGGCATCGTTCGGTGCCTGGTTGTTCAAAATGGTGCCGGATTCCGTCCCTGCGTCGTCGAGGGCAGAAAAAATTTCTAGTCCGGACTTGAGGAATTTTTGGCTGGCAAGCCCTGCGATTTGGTCTTGCCGCAAGGCGACGCGGTAGAGTGCGGCGTTGCGAAAACTTGCGGCGGCGGCAGGCTGATTTTCGCCGCCTCCCAGAGAAAACAGGGCCGGGGATGCCGCATCGTCGTTCCAAGAGAGAAGCTCCTTTCCATCAGCAAAAACCCAGTTTTTTTTCATGGGGGCATTGCGGGCGATGGCGAGGTGGACGGGTTTGTCTTTGCGCAAGGCGAAGCCCGTGGACTTCGGGGCTGTTGTTCCTGCTGTGCCGGTAGCAGCGGCGAGGTTGCCCTTGGCATCGACGGACAATGAAACGGAGCCTGCCTGCAAGAGGATACCCGGAGTTTTTGGGTCGGGCAAAACTTCGGCGGCGAGGGTGAAGGAAGGCATTTCGTCGAGGGGGCGATAGGCGATGCCCTCGCGGGGTTCGGGCGAAGCGGGCGCCGCCAGCCACGCGGTGCCGGGGCGGAGGGGCAGGGGTGCCCAAGAAATCAAACCATCGAGCAGGGAAGGGGGGAAGGCGCGGAACAGTGCTTCGTGGCCCGCGTCGTTCGGGTGGCCGGGGTCGCGGAAAGTGCCCTCCGCCCAATGCCCCGAACCATCCTCCACCGCCCCCATGAAATCCACCGTCGCCACATCCCAAGAATCCAGTTCGGAGTTCATGTTTTTTGCGTATTCGTATTGGCGCGGGGTGTAGGCACCGTGCGGATAGACTCCCGTCACGATCGGGACAATGCCGTTGTTGCGGCAGAGTTGCACGAGCTTGCGCATATTTTCGCGGTAGCGGAAAAAAATCGCTTCGGGGTCGGGCTGGCGCACAAGTCCTTCATTGGCAAGGGAAAGCGCCAAAATGACGGCTTGGGGTTTTTCGGGCAGGACGGCGCTTTGGAAGCGGGAAAGGAGTTTGGTCGTGTTGTCGCCGGGGACGGATTTATTGACGAGCGACCAGCCGCGGGGTTCGAGCGATTGGGCGAGGCGGGCGGCCCACCCGAAATCATTTTCCGCTCCTTGCCCCCATGCGACCGAGGAGCCAAAAACAACGACCTTCATTTGTTTTGCGGCGCGGGCGCGGGCAAAAATTTCTTCCGCTTGTTTGGCGCGTTCGGCTTTTTCTTCGGGGGTGGGTTCGGCGGCGCAAAGGGGGA
>DYNR01000053.1 GCA_020720945.1 Chthoniobacter flavus
TGACCGGCTCATCGACACTTTCCGGCGAGCGGACGAGGAAAATCCTCCTCCTGCCAGCCAAAGCTGAACCCCGCATCGGTGCTGAAAGACGAACATTAGGGGAGGTGTGCCTTGAAATCCTCATTTTTGAACAATCGGCGACCATTTTGGTGCTAAAATCCTGATTTTTTATGTTTTTTGGGACATGGGGCTAAAATTTTCTGTATTCGCCCCCCCCGCCGCAGACTCAGCCCCACAACCAGCCCGAGGTTTTGCAAAAGGCTCTAAGGGCTTGGAGGTCTTCCACTCCCCAGAAGAAAAAAAGACGGTGCTGTTATCTCGGAAAATATACTCCAGATCTTTATCCCGAGGAGCAATGAAAAGATGGGGAATATTCAAATGCTTTGCCACCTGACAGAGATTGTTTTCTGGTGTTTCTTGCGAATTGTTGAGGATACCGAAAACATCGTTTCCTTCTGGCAAGTCGGAAAAAAATGCTGCAAGGCTACCATTTTCGATTCGCATCAAAAAATCTGCATGATTTTCTTTTTTTGCGAGAGCCTCTATAAAATCATCTTGCGAACGGATTTGCGTATTGGATCCAATATGTAGAATAGTTGAAGTATCCATAGAAAGGAAATGAGGATTGCGTTGACAGTAGAAATCAAGGTGCTTCGGATGGCTATTTTTTCGTTAAAACTTTCGTTAAGCACTGTGCGAATCTCAATCTTTTTTTGCCTTTCCGTCAATCCTTTTTTTCTCCCATCCTTCACTTTTCCTGCACCCCCGATGGCATGGAAGGTATGGACGAATCCCGTAAAATTCTCCCCCACCCAGAATGCCTTCGGGAGCACCCGCCTCCCACATCCTCCCAACGCCCGAATCAACTCCGGAATCGCCACTTGCCCCACGATTTTCCGAAACGCTTCTTCCGCCCATTTCAACGCAGCTCCCGCAAAATTGTAACACTATTTTTTAAATCAGATCGGATATACCTCTTCCCCTACCCTCCCGATCCCCCACTTTGTGCCAACGCCGCAATATAGACCTCCCGAAACGGAACTCCCGCAAGCCTAGCAACTCGGGAACAAGCCTCAAACTCAGGAACCCTCTTCACTTCCTTCCCCCTAAGTTTTCCCACCTTCACCGAAACATCCCCATACACCGTCCCTACAACAACGCTCTCCCTTTCGAGAACCATCCGCTCACACGGATGCCAACGAACTCCAAATGCGCTGCTCTCTCGCAATAATACTTCCGCCATTTTTCGCGCATCCCCTTCGCGCACAACAGCGATCAACAAAAAACCTTGCCGCCCTTTTTTCATCGTCACCGGAGCGACCGATACATCAAGTGCCCTTTCTTCAAAAAGCTTCCGGCAAACTTCCGCCACTTCTTCCGGCGTGCAATCATCCAAATTTGTGCGGATTTCAACCACCTTGTTAGGCGCATCCTCGTCCTCTTCTGATTCTCCGTAAACCACCCTCAAAACATTCGGCCTCCCAACCGGATTTCTCGACCCAGCACCCATCCCGATCTTTTCCACCCGCATCGGCGGCATCTCCCCAAAAGAACTCGCCCACTCGGCAACCAACGCCGCTCCCGTAGGCGTAATCCGCTCTCCCTCCTCCGCAACCTGACGCAACGAAACACCGCGCAAAATTTCTAATGTCGCCGGCGCCGGCAACGGAAAAACCCCGTGCTGGCATCGAACCGTTCCGCTGCCCTCCACCATCCGCGAGCCAACAATCTCATCAACCCCCAACGCCTCCAATCCCAAACACGCCCCAACAATGTCCACGATGGAATCCACTGCCCCAACTTCATGAAAATGAACTTCCTCCGCCCTAACTCCATGAATCTTCCCCTCGGCTTCAGCAATCCTCCGAAAAACTGAAACCACCCTCTCCTTGACTCTCTCGGGCAACCCCGTTTTCGCAATCAACCCAACAATCGCTAGAAAATCTCTACCGTGCCCATGCCCCCCATGTCCTTTTTCCTCTTCACAAAAATGCCCGTGTCCCCCCTGATGCCCGTGCCCCCCTTCCAAATGGACATCAAATTTTGTCGCCATCACACTCCCCCGATCTTGTCGCGAAACCTCCACAGAAAACTCGTCTCCAATCCCCAACAAATCCAAACCGCCTCGCAACTCTGCTTCCGACCACCCCAAATCAAGCAAACTCCCCACCAACATATCCCCGCTAATCCCAGCAAAACAATCCAAATACAAAATCTTTTTTTTCATTCTAAAAAGAGCAACAAAATCTAAAATTGCACACCAATTGGGATTTCAAGCAATTTGTAGAATCCCCCAATCCTCCGCCTTGCTCCATCGAAAAAATCCAATAATAACCATCAAAAAAAACACGATCCCATGAACCTGATCCGAGTGCTTCTTTTCGGGTTCATAAACTCTCGCTACCTCCACCATCCCCCCTCAAGGCATTAACGCAAAAACAGGAGACGGAAAAACACCCAATGCCAGCGTCAATACAACCAAAACAACCAGCAGCGCTCCCAATGGCAACGAAATCGAACAACGGGTATTCTCGCTTTCTCCGATCGAAAGCGGCAACCAATACATCGCCCGAAGAACTTTCAAATAATAGTAAAACCCGCAAGCAACCGAAAATGCCCCAATCCCGACCAACCAATACAAACCAGCATCCAATGCGGAAACAAAAACAAAAAACTTGCCGAAAAATCCCGCCGTAAAAGGCAACCCCGCCAACGACAATACCCCTATCGCCATCGCCAGCGCCAACCACGGGTTCCTTTTGCTCAACCCGTTGAAATCACTGATGTTGTCCCCACCCAAAGATTTGCTGACAACAATCGTCACCGCAAACGCCAACATTGTCATAATGAGATACACGACCAAATAAAACGCGATCGCATACCCCGCCCCACCCGATGCCACACTCGCCAACGCCATCAGCAAATACCCTGCGTGCGCCACGCTCGAATACGCCAAAAGCCGCTTGAAATTGGTCTGCGGAATCGCCGCCAAATTTCCCAAAAGCATCGTCATCCCTGCCAAAAACGCAACCGTTGACAACAACCGATCCCCATAATACGGCGCAACAAAAAACGCATCCATCACCCGCATCAAAACCACAAACCCAACCGCCTTGGATGCGACCGACAAATAGGCCGTCACGGGAGTCGGTGCCCCTTGATACACATCGGGAACCCAAAACTGAAATGGCACTGCCGCAACTTTGAAACCTAAAGAAATTAACACCAACCCCAAACCAAAAAGCACGCCAACGGATTTTTCAGGAGGCAACACCGCCACCGCCTGCGAAATCCCCACCAAATTCGTCGTCCCCAAGATCCCAAAAATCCACGCAATCCCATACACCAAAACCCCCGTCGATAAAGCCCCCAATATCAAATACTTCACCCCGGCCTCAAGCGACAACGCATTCTTCCTCATATAAGCAACCATCACATAAAAAGAAACGGTCACTAATTCCAACGAAACAAAAATCATGATGAAATCCGTAGCGGAAACCAACCACATCATCCCCGCACAAGCAAAAAGCGGCAAACAGTAAAACTCGCCCAACCCTGCCCCTCCCGCCGATGATGGCAAATACTTCTGCAAAACTGGCGCAAACTCGACCGCCATCAACAACACACAAAAAGTCGCCAATAACACAAACCTCTTGAAAAAAACCGCCAAATCATCCGCAGAATAATACACAGAATACGCCGCCTCGGAATTCATCGCCGCCGCATCAATCCAAAATGTCAAAACAAACACCCCAAAAACCCCTACCATCGCACCATACCCAAAAACGGATTTCCGCACTCCCCCCGCAAACGCCTCTGCCAACAAAAGCAAAAAACCTACGCAAACCAAAATGGTCTCAAGTAAAATCGGATTCATGGAACAAGAAGAGATGGTGTCAAAAGGGAAATCAAAAGTTGCGGGTAAAAGCCCACAATCATGGAAAATACAATCAAAAGAACGACAGGCATCAACGCCCCTGGCGCACAATCTTTCAACCCTGCCCACCGCTCAGGCATTTCGCCAAAAAACACCCAGCGATAAGCCCGCAACCCGTAAACCGCAGAAATCACCACACCCCAAACTGCCGCAACCGTCACAACCTGAAACGCATTGAGAAACTCTTCTCCTCCCCCCGCAAACGCCCCAAAAAATACCATCACCTCCCCCGCAAAATTTGCAAACCCCGGCAACCCTATCGACGCCATCGTTGCAAACCCGAAAAGCAACCCCGCCATCGGCATCACTCTCCCCAATCCTCCCAACTCGGAAAATTCGAGCGTCCCTGTCTTCGCCCGCAACTGCCCAGCCAACGCAAACAACGCCGCCACCGACAAACCATGCCCAAAAATCAACATCCCCGCCCCCGTCAAACTAAGCGTGTTGTAAATCCCTCCAGCAAACCCCAAAAACAAATACCCCATGTGCATGACACTCGAATATCCGATCATCCAATCCAAACGCTTCTGCGCCATCGTCACATATCCAACATACAAAATATTACACGCTATCAAAACGAGCAACAAATTCGCCCATTCAATCATCGCTCCTGGAAAAATCGGAACGACTAACCGCAATAACCCATATAACCCAAATTTCTTCAACACCCCCGCATGCAACATGGATGCTGGCGAAGGCGCACTCGCATAAGCCGCCGGTGCCCAAGTGTGAAAAGGAAACAACGAAACCAATGTTCCGAAACCAAACAATAATGCAAAATAAACCCACGCAGGAGGATTGATTTCCCCAAGCCTCCCAACAGCAATCCACTGCCGCATATCAAAAGTCGGCGTATCCCCCGGCATCGCCAAAAATAACCCGATCAACCCCAACAACAAAACAAAACTCCCAAAAGCCAAATAAATCGTCGCTTTCCACGCCACCGCCTGCCGATCCCCACTCCCCCAAATCCCAATCAACAAAAAGGTGGGTATCAATGCCAATTCATGAAAAGCATAAAAGAAAAATACATCCAACGATGTAAATGCCCCCATCACCCCCGCTGAAATCAAAAGAATGTTCCCGAAATACAACCCCGGCGATTTACCCGGATCCGGGCTTGCCCAAACCGCACAAAGCGATACAACCCCTGACAACAAAAGCATCACTAACGAAAAACCGTCCACCCCTAACAAAAAATGAATCCCCAACCCCGGCAAAACTGGCCATTGCATCAAAAAGGAAAACTCCCCGTCTCCCGCCGGACGATACCCAACCACCAACCCAACACATAATAAAAAATTCAACGAAGTCCCGAGCATCGCCGTGAACCTCGCTCTGGACGGCACTAAAAAACAGGTCACCGCACTCAAAAGCGGTATGATGATAAGTGATAACAGTGGACTCATTTCGCTAACAAAAGATAAAACAGTAGAATCGCTCCAGCTCCAAAATAAAATGCGTATGCCTGCAAATTCCCTACCTGCAACAACCGCAACAAAAACCCAAACCCCCACGCAACCACCGCTGAAAATTTGACCAACCCATCAATTACCCACCGATCCACAAACGAACAAATCGCGGCAAACCCACCTTGCAACACTCGCACCCCCCACCCATAAACATCGTCAATATAAAACCGGTTGGCAAAAAACGGAATCAAAACGGGGTCTTTCTTCGGCCCTTGGAAGTAAAGCATCCCTGCCAAAACCATCCCCACCAACAAAAACGCATAGATAATGAGGGAAACAAAAAAAGGAACTCCTTCGGGATGCGCAGGGTGAATGTAGTAATGCGCCAAAATCGGCCACCCAGAAATCAAGGATAACCCCGCCAACACCGCCATCGGCAAAATCATCACCAACGGAGACTCATGCGCCTTCTTTGCCGCATCGCTCCGCGGTGGTCCAAAAAACACGACGAAATACAAACGAAATGTGTATAGCGTCGTCAACAAAACGGCTCCTGCGGAAATCCAAAACAGCCCTTTGTTGCTCACCCACGCCCACTCGATAATCAAATCCTTGCTGAAATACCCACTAAAAGGCGGCACTCCCGAAAGCGCCAACGCCCCCATCCCCATCAACAAAAAGGTAAAGGGCATCTTGTTCTTCAACCCTCCCATCTTCCAAATGTCTTGCTCGTGGTGCATCCCAACAATCACCGACCCTGCCGCCAAAAAGAGCAAACACTTGAAAAACGCGTGGTTGACCAAATGAAACATGGAAACTTCCCCGTTCCCCGCCACCCCAATCGCCATGACCATATACCCGAGCTGCGAAATCGTTGAATACGCCAAAATCCTCTTGATGTCATTCTGCTGGATCCCCATGAACCCCGCAAGCAAACAAGTAATCCCCCCAACCCATGCAATAACAGTCAACGCAACAGGGGAATTTTCCAAAACAGGAAAAATCCGCGCCAACATATACACCCCCGCCGCCACCATCGTCGCAGCATGCAAAAGCGACGAAACGGGAGTCGGACCTTCCATCGAATTAGGCAACCACACATGCAAAGGCATCTGCGCAGATTTCCCGATCGTCCCACAAAAAACTAAAACCAACGCAATCGCCAAAATCCAAGAGTTCCCCCCAGCCAACGGCAATGTCGCCCCCAATAACTCGGAAAACTGAAAAGTTCCCGCATAAAACCATAACATCAAAATCCCTAGCAAAAACCCGAAATCCCCAACCCGATTCACCGTAAAAGCTTGCTTGGCCGCCTCTGCCGCCGAATTCTTCCCAAAATAATGCCCGATCAATATATAAGAACTCACCCCAACCAACTCCCAAAAAATGAACATCATCACGAAGTTCTCCGCCAACACAATCCCCAACATCGAAAAAAGAAACAGGCAAAGCCCCGCAAAATAACGGGAATACCCCTCCTCTTTTGCCATATACCCCACAGAATATACAAACACCAAAGACGCAACCGTGGTCACTACCAATAACATCAACCGACTCAAATAATCAGTCAACAACCCTATTTCAATCGTAAAATTACACCCATAAGGCCGAAGATCGATCCAACCGATCCCAACTCCACCACCTGCACCTTCTGCTGGCAAAGGCGTGAACCACAGCATCCAACTCAGCACGCAGGTCAAAACCGCCGCAAAAATCGCCACCCCCGCACTCAATCGTTTGCTCAATCCCCCAAAAAACAAAACCAACGCCGCCGCTCCCAACGGCGCAAACAATATAACCCAAGGTATTATCTCGAAACGGTTCATGAAATCAAAAACGCAGATTGTCTAAATCCTCGACATGCACGGTCTGCTTCGCCCGGAACAATGCGACAATAATCGCTAGCCCGACGGCAACTTCCGCCGCCGCAACCGTGATAATGAAAAATACGAAAAGCTGCGCATCATAATCGGGCAATCCATCCGCCCCAACATGAAAACGCGAAAAAGCAACCAAAGTGAGGTTTGCAGCATTTAACATCAACTCCAACCCCATGAAAATAATCAAAATGTTTCTCCGCAACAAAACCCCCGCCAACCCTGCGGTGAACAACAAACCGCTGGCGACCAAATAATGCCCGAGCGTTACCATGTCGAAACCCTCCCGATTTTCTTTCTTCTGCTTTTCACTTCAATTCCTTTCGGCTCAAAATCACAACTCCGACCGTCGCAACCAACAATAACACCCCAACCACCTGCAACGGCATATTGTAGCGCTCAAATAAAACCCAACCGATCCTTGCAACATCCGAACCAACTCCCCCCGGCAAAACGGGCATCGCTTGCTCTGCCCCTGGCATCCTCCCAACAACATGGAGAATCGTGTAAACAAAACCCGCCAAAACCGCTCCTCCTCCCAACCAAGCCCCCACCTTGAGCTTCCTCTGCTTCTCAGACTTCAAATCCAACAACATGATGATGAACAAAAACAACACCATCACCGCCCCCGCATAAACCAAAACCTGAATGATCCCGATAAAAAATGCGTCGAGCGTCATAAATAACCCCGCCAAAAAAAGGAAAGACAGCACCAGACTCATCGCGCTGGATACGGGATTCCGAAGCAGGACAACCAAAGCCCCGAAAAAAACCATGAAAAAAGCGAATATCCAAAAAATTGCCAACTGCATCGATGTCTCCTTGCTTAAATCAATTCGCGCTTACCTAACAAGCCTAAAATTATTTTTTCTCGTTCCACTTCAAGACAAGCCCGTCCATCACTCCACCCAATTCGTAGAGCCGCGCTTTGTCGTGAACCATCTCTTTGCGGGAATACCCAATCACCAAGTAATCCTTCCTCAAAAAAATCGCCTGCTCGGGACACACTTCTTGGCACATCCCACAATAAATACACCGCACCATGTCAATCTCAAAGGTCTTAGGCCGCTTCTCGACCTTCCCCCACTTCTCGTGCGCCGGAATCTCTTCCGGATGAATCGTGATCGCTCGCGACGGACAAATAAACTCGCACAACTGGCAAGCTACACACCGCTCCCGCCCAACCTCATCCGTAACCAAAGTCGGCGCCCCACGGTAATGCGGCGGCAAATGCTCATCCCATCGCTCTTCGGGATACTGCATCGTCACCTTAGTCTTCCCAAAAAACATGTTCTTAAAATGCCGGATCGTGATCAGCAAACCCCCGATCAATGCCGGAAAGTAAAGCTTCTCAAGCAAACTGAGCTTTGCGCGTTTTACTACGATTGCCATGTCTTTATTTGCCTTTGCTGTTACGGAACGAAAATCAAAACCAACGCCGTCAACAAAATGTTAAACAACGCCAACTCAAAAAAGAAATACCACCCCAACTTCATCAACTGGTCATATCGGAACCGCGGCACCGTCCACCGCACCCAAATCATGAACAATAACAATGCGATCACTTTCCCAAAAAATACCCCGATGTTGACAAACCCCCACAAAACTCCCGCCAACCACCCAGGAACAAACGATAACCCAAAAAAGGACTCAGCCGAACCATCGGGCACCAAGGGCAAACTCCACCCTCCCAAAAATAGCGTCACAATCACCCCAGACGCCGCAATCATCGCCGCATACTCCCCCAAGAAAAACAGCGCAAACCCCATCGAGGAATACTCCGTATGATACCCCGCCACCAACTCTTGCTCCGCCTCGGGCAAATCAAAGGGTGCTCGGTTGGTTTCCGCAAAAATAGACACTAAAAATACGATGAACGATAAAAATAACGGAACCCACAACAACAGCTTTTGCAAAGAAAAACCTGCGGCAAAAGAGGCAACTACCATCTCCCAAGCTCCTCCAGGATTCTCAGCAAGCTTTGCCAAATCAAACCCCTGTGGCCAAAACGGCGCAATCAACCACCCGTTCTTGACTTGATAAAGAACGATTTCGGGCAAATTAAGCGTCCCGACTACCATGAAAACGGGAATCACCGATAACCCGAGCGAAAGCTCATAGGAAATCATCTGCGAGCTAGACCGGATCCCTCCCAAAAAGGAATACTTGGAATTGGATGCCCACCCCGCCAACACAATCCCGTAAACCCCCAAAGAAGAAACGGCAAAAACCCACAAAACCCCGATGTCTATCCCCGCAATCACCATCGGAACCCCCAACAGCGTGCTCCCAAACGGCAATACCGCCAACACTAAAATGGCGGGAATCATCGACAGCTTGGGCGCGATGTAATAGAAAAATTTGTTGACTCCCGCCGGCATGAAATTCTCTTTCAAAACGAGCTTGAACGCATCGGCAATCGGCTGGATCAGCCCTTGCGGCCCAACCCGGTTCGGCCCCAAACGGTCTTGGATGAAAGCACTGACCCGCCGCTCCGCATACACCGTGTAGGAAACTAGCCCCAACACGATCCCCAACAAACCGAGAATCTTGGCGAGCGATGTCCAGACGAGAAAAACCTCTGGCATCATGACAATCTGATAAATTTGCGTGCAATCCATTCGTTGTTACTCCGTGCGGATGAAAAAAAAGTTCGGGCTCCCGCTGCTGTCAAAGCGCCAGAACCACCCCCGTGTCTCCCACCTTTCCAAAATTTAACCCGTTGAGGCAAGCCGTATTTTCCGCCATCGCAGCAAACACGGCCTCGAACCCCGCGAAATCTTCTCCTCCCAACCCCGACAACAACCCCGCCAAAATCTCGAAATCGTCGCGCGCTTCCCCCGGCGGCAACACCGCCCGATTCAATCGCTGCAACCTCCCTTTCAAATTAACCATCGTTCCCCGCTTCTCCGCAAACCCGCTCCCCGGCAACAGCACCGTCGCTTTTTCCGTGGTCTGATTCGGCAACAAATCAATGGCTACCAAAGATTTAAGCTTTCCGAGCAAAGAAGGATCTACCCCGCAACGCACCGCATCCTCGCCGACACACAACAACCCCTCGACCGCTCCTGCCCGTATCCCTTCCACGATTTGCTCTAACCTCGTTCCCCTCTTCCCAACCCCTAAAACAATCGCGCCAACCGTGTTCGGATTCCCGTCAGGCGCAATCAAAAAACCGTCCCCCGCCTGCTCCCGCGGCAAAAGATCCATCAACGAAACCTCCAGCTTGGCGGCAATCCGCGAAACGAGATACAACTCTTCGTTGGTGCTCCGACCCGATGCCAAGATCGCAACCTTCCCCGCTCCAAGCCCCGACAACTCTTCTGCCGCCTGGCGCAACGCCTCCGCCCACCCGGCTTCCCGCCCCTTCACCAGCGGCTTCTTCAACCGATCCTCCCGCTGCAAATAACGGAAATTCAACCGGCTGCTATCGGGCATCCAACAAGAATTCACCTCCTCGTTTTCCCTCGGAGTAATACGGTAAACCACATTCTCCCGACTCCAAATCACGATGTTGGTTCCATTCCCGCAATTCACATCAATAGACTTCGTCTCTTTCAAAAACCAAGTCCTCATCTGAAAACGGAAGTCCTTGGAAGTCAACGCCCCAACCGGACACAAATCGACCGTGTTCATCGAGTAATTGCTGTCCAACCGCTTGCTCGGATAAACCGTCAGCGTCGAATGGCTCCCCCTCTGCACAAACCCCAACACATCGTCCTTGGCAACTTCCTTCATGAACCGGATGCACCGCGAACACAGGATGCACCGCTCGTCGTCGAGCAGGACATTTTTCCCTATGTCCACCCGCTTGGGCTTCTTGACTTTTTCTTCGAGAAACTCGGAGCCACCCTTGCCAAACTCAACGCTGAATTCCTGCAACTTGCACTCCCCGGCCTGGTCGCAAATCGGGCAATCCAACGGGTGGTTGATCAACAAAAATTCCATCACGCCACGCCGGCACTCCTGCACCATCGCGGAGTCTGTCCGCACCGCCATTCCTTCCGAAACCTCTGTCGCGCAAGAAATTGCAGGCTTCGGGCTCCACGCGATAACCGGGCGACCGTCAGCACCCATCTCGGGTTTCCGATCCGGCCCCATCTTCGGCATCCCCATCTCAATCAGACACATCCGGCAGTTCCCTGGCGTGCTCAACTTCGGGTGGTAGCAGTAATGGGGGATCGTTTTCCCGCTCTGCTCACAAGCGTCGATGAGACGCGTCCCTTTCGGGAATTGCTTCCACTCCCCGTCCACTTGGACGCTCAACATCTGCGCTGGTTGTTCCGTGTTGCTCATTCTCGTTCGGCTGCTGTCGTTTCTAAAAAATTTTCTCCGTTTTCCCCTTTCTTAGTCAGACTACCGAATAAGGCAAGCAAAAGCTCTCCCTAAAAAAAACTTTTCCCCTCCCCCCTCTCCCATTTCTCACTTCTCACTTCTCACTTCTCACTTCTCACTTCTCACTTCTCACTTCTCACTTCTCTTGCCCTCCCTTCGCTTTTCCGCTAAAGACTCAAACCAACATGATTAA
>DYNR01000298.1 GCA_020720945.1 Chthoniobacter flavus
GTTTTTTTTGATTTCCACTTCTGCGGGGGCGATCGTTGGCCAGGGGTGTTTCTCCGAAGTGCCCGTCACGCGGGGGAGTTTGACGGCGGTGGCTTTCCAGCCGGGATGCAGCAGCGTGCCTTCGTAAGGAGGCTGTTCGGGGACGGAGCCGAGGAGTTTGTATTCTGTTGCGTTGTAACCAGTTGGCAATGAAATCAGCGAACCTTCCCGGTTTTTTTCGATCTGTTCGATCTCGAAGTATTCGCCGACGACTTTTTTGCAGCCCGCGTGGATGACCCGTGCGACCACGCCGAGTTGCTGGTCTGAAGCGCCCGCGATTTCTTCAAAGACAAAATCCACGAAACGGCCTTCGGATTGGAGCAAGGAAAGGAGGGCGACGATTTCCGCTTCGGCGCGGGGAGGGGTGGCAACAGGGACGGGTGCGGGTGCAGGGGTTGGATGGGACGGGGCGATTACCGCGGGGGTTTTTTTTTTTTGCAAGAAGCCAAAGCCCGCCAAAAAGGCACCAACCAGAGCGGAAACGGCGAGCACGCCCAGTTTTGCATTTTCGTCCGGGCAAGCCAAAACTCCCGCATTCAAAACCAAGAGAAGAGCGCCCGTTCCAACGATTAAGTTTTTATTCATACGGGACGCATCCTGTGAAAAGTTTTCGGAAAAGGCAACCGTTTCTTGTCGTGTTCCAAGATTTTTGCAGGAGGGTTGGCATTGCGTCGCGTTTTTTGCTGAGACGGAGTGGGGATATGGCAAATTTGCTTTCAAGCTGGGGTTGCAGAAACCGGGAGAATGAGGTTTAATTGCTGGCGTGAGCTACCGAGTATTCGCCAGAAAATATCGCCCGCAAACCTTCGAACAGGTTGTCGGGCAAGAGCATATCACGCGAACCCTGCAAAATGCGATTCGCCAGAACCGCCTTGCCCAGGCGTATTTGCTGGTCGGTCCACGCGGGATTGGGAAGACTTCTACGGCGCGGATTATTTGCAAGGCGCTCAACTGCGAAACAGGGGAAACCCCGGAGCCTTGCTGCCGTTGCGCCTCGTGCTTGGAAATCGCCGAGGGCAACAACATGGATGTTGTCGAGATCGATGGTGCCAGCAACAACGGGGTCGATCACATCCGCACTTTGCGGGATAATGCGCAGTATTCTCCCTCGCACGGTCGTTACAAAATTTACCTCATCGACGAAGTTCACATGCTGACGGTGGGCGCATTCAACGCGCTGTTAAAAATTTTGGAGGAACCGCCCGCACATGTGAAGTTTTTGTTTGCCACGACCGAAGCGCAGAAGGTTCCCGCGACCATCACGAGCCGTTGCCAGCGTTTTGATTTGCGGCGTATTTCCGACGAGAAGATTGCCAATCATCTGCTTTTTATTGCGAAAGAGGAGGAGATCGATTTGATGCCCGAAGCGGCGGCGGCGCTCGCGAAGGGGGCGGACGGGGGGTTGCGCGATGCGGAATCCATGTTCGACCAAGTGATTTCGTTTTGCGGGAGCAAAATAACCGCAGCGGATGTCCTTGATGTTTTTGGTTTTACGGGGCAGGAAGTCATTCATTCGCTCGCGGGTCATGTTTTGCGGTGCGAGTTGGGAGACTCGTTGCGGATCGTGGACGAACAAGATAAAGCGGGGAAAGATTTGGCGCGGCTGGTGGATCATTTGATTTCCTATTTGCGCGACCTTTTGATTTTGCAGGCGGCGAACAAGGTGCAGCAAAACGAGTTGGCGAGCTTGGTTTCGAGAGAAAAAATGCTGGAGCTTCTCGAACATTTTGCCGAGTGCGAAGGGCAAATCCGCTGGGCGACCGACAAACGGATGATCGTTGATGTCGGGATGATCAAGGCGGCGCATTTGCTGGAGCAGGCCAGCCTTTCCGATGTGATCGAAACGATCGCGTCCTTGCGGGACGGGCAACCTGTGGAGTATCGGCAACCCGCGAGAAGCCCGGTGCAACAGCCCGCGAGGCCCACGCGTGTCGTGTCGGAAAAGCCCGAGGAGGCGAAGCAAAGTTTTCGCAGTGAGCCGTCCGTCGAAAGCTTTCCGGCGATTGAAAAGATTGAAAAAAACGAGGGTTTTGGCGGTGCGCAACAGCCTGCGGCTAAAATTGCAGAACCCGTTGAAGGAAAAGAAGTTGTTGCGGAAAAGATTGCGGCGCAAGCCGGTGGGGTTGCGGTGCCTTCGCCCCGCCCTAGCGAGGGGGAAGTTGCCGCCGTTGCGAGAGGGGGGGAAGAGCGGGAGGGGGAAGAGAAATGGAAGCGCGTGGTGGCGGTCTTGGCAAAGGAAGGGATGATGCGATTTGGCTGGTTGGGCGACGGAGTTTTTCAGGTGGAAAACGAGGGCAAGATCATCGTTGAATTCCCCGAATCTTTGCGGCAACACGGGGAGGGAATGTTGTGGCTGAAAGACTTGAAAGTTTTGGAAGGGAAATTGCGGGACGAGTTTGGGCATCCGGTCAAATTTCATCCCGAGTTTTCTCAATCCGTAGAGTCTGCGGAGCAACGCGATTCGTTTCCTGAAGAAGAGCCCGATTTTTCTCCGCCGGTTATCGGGCGAGGGGAGACGAAGGGTGCGGTGCCTGCCCCAGAAAAAACCGTCGAAAAAGAGGAGGCGGCACCCGAAAAAACTGCGCAGCAACTCGTGGTCGAAAAATTTAGGGACGACCCGCTCATCCGCAAAGCAGTCGAAATTTTTGAAGCAGAAATTCAATTAGAACAAAACGCATGAATATCCAAAAAATGATGAAACAGGCGCAGCAGATGCAG
Organism: Chthoniobacter flavus; assembly: GCA_020720945.1. Taxonomy (GTDB): domain Bacteria; phylum Verrucomicrobiota; class Verrucomicrobiia; order Chthoniobacterales; family DYNR01; genus DYNR01. The sequence goes on from DYNR01000298.1 coordinate 2,758, forward strand.
GCGAAAATGGCTGATGCGCAGGAAGAAATCTCGAAAAAAGACTTTGAGGGAGAAGCGGGCGGAGGGAAGGTCAAAGCGGTTGCCCGAGGGGTCGGGCAGATTGTTTCCATCAAAATCGATCCATCGGTAGTCGATCCTTCCGATACCGAATTTTTGGAAGATTTGGTTTTGAAGGCGGTGCAAACTGCGCTTGAAACTGGTAAAGCTTACGCAGACAAAGAGATGGGGAAAATGACGGCGGGGTTAAACATCCCAGGAATGCCGTTTTAATT
>DYNR01000299.1 GCA_020720945.1 Chthoniobacter flavus
CCCCCCTTTTTCTCTTACCACTTTTTCTCTCTTTCTCTTCCCCTCCCCCCTTTTCCCTCCGCTTCAAAAAAAATCTCTCGCCAGCTATTGACACTATTTCAATTTAGTGTTACATTTAGTGTCATGAGCTTGGAAGAACTGATTTCAAAAGCGAATAACCTCCTCGTTGAAAAGGGGTTAGACCAGCCGATCGACGGGCGGGTTTCCGGGATGTTTTCCGAAAGGACGGTCCGTTTCCTGCGGCAGGCGGGCGCGATTTCCCGCCCGGAGGGACAGGGCTCCGCCGCCCGCTGGAACGAAACACACCTCTGGCAGTTGGTCACCATCCGCTCGCTGCAAGCATCGGGCAGTTCCCTCATGGAAGCACGCGACCGGATCAACGGACTCGATGCCGAGGCCTTGCAAGGACTCCTCTCGCAATCCCCCTCCCCCACTTCCTCCGAACCCGCCCCTCCCCCTTGCCGCGCATGGCAACTCGGCAATGGCTTCTTTTTGCTCAACTCGGAAAACCAACCCCTCCCCGCTTCCACAATCCACCAAATCCGCCGCATCCTGGCATCCTCTCAATCTTGACTGGACACTAGCACAAACCAAACAACCATGAAACCCAACAGCCAAACAACCCAACACACCATGACAACCGACACCTCGCTCCCTTCCTCACCCTTCGGTCTCCATTCCCTCTCTTCCGACACCAAAAGAACGCGCTTGCCCCTCCGAGCCATCGATGCCCGTTTCGAGGTTTCCGGAGATTGCGCCGAAGTCGTCATCGAACAAATTTTTGACTACGAAGGCAAAAAGGCGGTCGATGTGATCTACACCTTCCCCCTCCCCTCCGGTGCATCGGTTTACCGCTGCGAAATGAAGAACGGCGAAAAAACCATCCACGCCTGCGCCCGCCCCGCAGAAGAAGCACGGGAAGAATTTAAGCGGCAAAAAGCGGCGGGACACCGCGCCGCCTTGGTCGAAACCGTGCGGGATAACTTGTTTGAACTCCGCTTGGGCAATGTCCAGCCCGGCGATAGCCCGTCCATCCTCTTGGCCTATGTGATGCCTCTTTCCGATTTCGGAGATGGCTCCCGCCGTTTGCGCTTGCCCGTATGCCCCGGCATCCGCTATGTGCCAGGAATACCCGAAGGTGCCGATGGTGCAACCAACCTAGTCCCCGACGCAGGCAGGCTCAACCCTCCCCGCATCGATGCCTCGCACCCAGATGCCGCCGCGTTTTTTGCCGGAGGGAGCATCTGCGGCGCGACAGACATCGCCTCCCCTTCCCACCCGATCGAATACCGGCAAACCGGGGAAGAAGGGCAATTTTCCGTCCTCCTCGCCGATGACCAATCCGTCCCAGAAAAAGATTTTATCCTGACCTGGAAACCCGCGGGCAAAGCCACCGCTTCCACCTCAAAAGATGACCCCGAATACCTGCTGTGCTCCGTCCACGCCCCGGAGGAAATCGCGGGCAAACGGGGCAGTCGCGATATTTTCTTTTTGCTCGATTGCTCGGGCAGCATGTCGGGAGAAGGCTGGGAATCCCTTTGCAACGCATTTTCCAACGCTCTGCAACAACTGGAAAAGGATGACTGCGTTTGCGTGGGGCTTTTCGAATCTTCTTTGCACTACCCTTGCGGAGACAAACTCCAGCCAAAAAGCATCGTCCTTGAAGAAAAATGGGATGATAAAGTCGTCCAATTCGGGACACGCGGCGGAACGGAATTTACGAGTGCCTTCCAAGCGACCGTGCAAAAGGCAAAACAAGCAAAACGCCCCGTCATTATCGCAATCACAGACGGACAATTTGGCGATGAGCGAAGGGTATCGGAATTGGCGGCGAAATGCGGGATCGAAGTCCATTTCGTGGGCGTGAGCGGAAGCGTCAACGAGGCGGCACTGGAAGCCATCGCCCGCAGGACCCGAGGCACCTGCGCCCTCTGCGCCCCAGGGGAAGATATGCAAAAAACGGTCACCGCCCTCATGCAGCACCTCCTGAGCCCCGCCATCGAATCCATCGAAGTCGCTGGCGGCAAAGCTTCCTTGCTCGGCACCGTCCCTCCCCTCCGCGCAAAGCAATCGGCACTCGTCCCCTTCCAATGGAAAAACCTCGCATCCGCAAAAAGCAAACTCATCGATCTCGTCCTACGCTTCTCGGACGGAAGCGAAAAAACGAGCAGCATCCCCATCGTAACAACCGCAGGGAAAGCCCCTTCCATCCTGGCCGCCAAAGCCAAAATCGTCGCCCTCTTGGATGCAGGAAAACAAAACGAAGCCGTCGCCCTCGCCTGCATACACAATATCCTGTGCGACGGGGTCTCGTTCCTCGCCTTCGATGAAACGGAAAAAGTCTGCGTGGCAGCAACGGAAATCGAACAGGCTTCCCCCTACCCCGCAAACTCCTACGGCATCTTCCACAGTGCCCTTCCAAGCATAGCGTTCTCAAGATTGCGAAACTGCGGTTTTCTGTCTGAAGCAAAAAAGGCATCCAAAACAATTTTGGATCAACAGATGCGGGCTCATCAGATGCGGGCTAATAAGCTTCGCGAAACAGAAGCCGCTTATGGACCCTCGCTCATCAAGCGTTTGACTGCCGCGTTGGAAATGCTCAAAATCCTTTCCACCCCCGCATTGGCTGCTCTCTGGCGGATTGTCGAACGCTCCTTGGAAGCCCACTGGCGCAAAAACCCTCCCTCCTTCAAAACAGACAAAAAAATCATCGAAGAAATGGAGGGGCTCAAGCCGAATGCAAAAGGAACCAAAAAAGCACTTTCCCTCCTCGGGGAACTGGCAGAAAACAGCACTCCAACCATCCAAAAAAAGCTGAAATCCTTCCTCGATCAGTTCCAGCACTTCGGCACCAAGAGCACCGCCTCCAAAACTCCGCCCCAACCGTAATTCTTCTCTCCGTGTCTTTGTGGCTCTGTGAGAGAAATCAGAAAAAAGTGACTCTCACGGAGGCGCAGAGCGAAGAAAGAAAAAGCGGGGAAACCCCTAACAGTCTATCCACCTTCCAAG
>DYNR01000054.1 GCA_020720945.1 Chthoniobacter flavus
TGAAAAAATAAAAAAACCGATTTTTTTTTGAACGCCGGAACCTCTGAGGCGTCTAACATCACGGTTAAGGCAGAGATTCGGGTCACGCCAGCACAGTTTTTTCATTTGTTTTCTGTTCTGGGATTTCGTGACCCGAATTGCTTTTCCGCCCCTCCCCTGCCAACAAATCGTGTCGGATTGTGTCGGAATCGTTGCAAAGTTCCTCTTGCCCACTTTATCCAAAACAAGCTAAACGGGTTACGCAATGCAACCAACCGTCCTGATCATCGAAGACGAACCCGATGTGGTCGATCTCTTGCGGCACCGCTTGGCAAAAGCAAACTTTCGCATCCTTGTTGCCGGCGACGGTGCAACCGGCCTTGAAATAGCCCGGAGCAACCGCCCGGATGTCATTGTCCTCGACCTGATGCTCCCAGGCCTCAACGGGCATGAAGTTTGCAGGGTCCTGAAGCAATCGCCCGAGACAAAAAATTTGCCCATCCTGATGCTGACGGCAAAAGGCAGCACGGGCGACCGCGTGAAAGGCCTGGAGCTCGGTGCCGACGACTATGTTTCTAAACCATTTAGCCCCAAAGAGTTGGTATTGAGGGTTCAAGCGCTACACCGGCGGACGGAAACCGTGGCACAAGTTTCGCTCTCCCAGGTCGGACCTTTCTCGATCGATAAAAATTCCCTCGAAATCCGCATGGACGGGCAACGCCTGGATTTGACGACCACCGAGTTCAAACTCCTTTCGCTCTTGCTCGACCGCCGCGGGCGCACCCTCGACCGAGACACCCTTCTGCAAGTTGTTTGGGGATACCAAAACACCATCGACACCCGCACCGTAGATACCCATGTGCGACGGCTCCGCGAAAAACTGGGCGACAACTCCCACCGAATTGAAACCGTGCGGGGCGAAGGCTACCGCTTCACAACCACTCCCGAACCTTGAACTGGATTTTTTGCGCGGCTCTCGCCATCCCCCTCTTCTTCGCTTCTTTTTTCCTTTTCCGCTTGTGGCAATCCCTTTCTCTCATCAAAAAATCTCTCGCCCGGCTGGCGAAAAAGGACTTCCGCACCGTGATCGTCTCCCAGCCACTCGGTTTTTTTTCTAAAACTGCCCAAGACTTACAAACCCTTTCGGAGCTCCTCCAACAACAAGAACAACTCCTTCTCGAAGAAGGCTTTAGCTTAAAAACCATCCTCACCAGCATGGCCGAAGGCGTCCTCATCGCAGACTCTTCGCTGAAAATCCGCCTCGCCAACGACGCACTCGCCTCCATGCTGGCTCTCGACCGTTCCCCCATCGGACGCAACCTCCCCGAAGTATTGCTAAATTCAGATTTCCTCCGCGCCGCTTCGGAAACCTTTTCAAAAAATTCCGCCCAAACCGTCGAGTTCGCTCTTCTGCGCGGAAACGGCGCAGAAAAATCCGAGCGTTTTTTCGAAGCGTATTCTTCCCCGGTTTCCCCGGTGCCCCACCTCTCCCCGAACGGAACTTCCCCCCTCACCAAAAGTGCCGTGATCGTCCTCCGCGACATCACCAAACTCAAAAAACTCGAAACCGTCCGCAAAGAGTTTGTCGCCAATGTTTCCCACGAGTTCCGCACCCCTCTTTCCATCATCGGCGGCTACATAGAAACCTTGCTGGAAGGCGACATGAACGACCCCGCTTCTCTCGCTAAGTTCTTGTCAATCATGCAAAAAAACTGCGAAAGGCTCAATCTGCTAATCGCTGATTTGCTCGTGATTTCGCAACTCGAACACCAGTCTCTACCCCTCCGATTTTCAAATTTTTCTCTCCAGTCTCTAGCCTCCCGCATCGTTGAAGACACGGCTCCCTCGATCGCCGGATGCCGCGCTTCCTTCTCCTTTGCCTTCTCTCCCCCCAATATCGAACTCCATGCCGACCTAGACCGCATGGAACAAGTTTTTCTCAACCTCTTGGGCAACGCCCTACGCTACGGAGGAACTGCGGAATCTCCGCCCGAGATCAAAATCTCGGCATCGCTCCAAGCAAATTTCGTTGAAATCTGTTTTTCCGACTGCGGGCAAGGCATCCCATACCCAGACCAACCATTCCTTTTCGACCGCTTTTACCGGGTTCACAAAGACCGCGCCCGCAATGCAGGCGGCACGGGACTCGGATTGTCGATCGTCAAAAATATCGTCTTGGCCCACGGTGGAACCGTCACCCTGCAAAGCACTCCAGGAAAGGGCAGCAACTTTTTCATCCGCATCCCCCACCAAAAAAGCCCCTCCCAACAGGACACCGTAGCCAGAATTCAGAATCCCGAACCCAGCGTCTAGTGTTCCCTTTTCTCTTACCCCTTTTCTCTCTTTCTCTTCCCCCTCTCTTCCCCCATCCGCAATTCTTCTCTCTTGCTTTCTCGCCTCCCCTCCGGTAGCATCGCCCCATGCCCATCCCGCCCAAAACCGTCGCCATCGTCCTGAACTTTCGCACGCCGGATGTCACGATCGACTGCCTCCGGACCTTGGCTCCGGAAGCCGCTGCGAACCCTGGATTGAAAGTCGTCCTCATCGACAACGCCTCAGGCGATGACTCCATCCCCCGCATCCGCGCTGCCATCACCGAAAACGGCTGGGATGCCCCGTGGCTGGAGTTTCGCCCTTTAGAAAAAAATCTCGGCTTCGCCGGCGGAAACAACCTCATTCTCCGCGAGCAAATCTCCTCCGAAAATTCCCCCGACTACCTCCTGCTTTTGAACAGCGATACCCTGGTCGCCCCCGGCTGTATCTCTTACTGCGAAAAACTCATGGATGCCGACCGCGCAATCGGGGCCATGAGCTGCATGCTCCGCAACCGCGACGGCAGCGTGCAAAATGTCTGCCGCAAATTCCCCCACCCCCTCCGCGAATCAGTCCGCGCTTTCGGCCTCCCTTGGCTTCTCCCCCCGCTTTTCCGCTGGGCAGACCTGGAAGATTCCGCATGGGACCGCGAATCCGCCCCCCGCGATGTCGATTGGATCGGTGGCGCTTTTTTCTTCGCCCGCACCTCCGCTTTGAAAAAAACGGGAGTCATGGACGAAGACTTTTTTTTCTACGGGGAGGACTGCGAGTGGTGCTTCCGCATCTGGAAAAATGGCTGGCGCATCCGCTTCGACCCAGGCGCGGAAACCGTCCATCTCGGCGGGGCATCTTCGGACTCGACCCGCATCCGCAACCGGCAAAAAGAAATTTACACTTGGCGCGCGCGTTTCCTCGTTCAAAAAAAGTGCTATGGTGCTCTCTCCGAACGCTTTGTCCGCGCTTGCTACATCTCGATGTTCCTCCTGCGCATCGCGTTCCAAACCCTCACGCTCCGCGGAAAATCGGAAAAAGCCGCAGAACTCAAAGACGGCTTGAACATCCTCCTGTCTCCCCTGCTCTAATGAAAATCTTGATGGCATTGCCAGGCCTCCATCGCGTCAACCGCGGTGCGGAAGTCGCCTTCGTCGAAATAGCGGCACGCCTCGCCGCTTCGGGGAAGTTTGATGTCGTGCTCGCGGGCTCCGGCGAACCGGACTCCTCCAAGCCTTACCGCTTTTTGCACACGCCGATGACCCCCAGGGAACGCTTCGAAAAATTCCCGAAGTTCCCTCCCCTCCGCTCGGAGTTTCGCTGGGAGGAACTCACCTTCGCGTGGCATCTGCGCAAAACGGTCCGGGAAGAAAAACCCGACCTCACCGTGACTTGCAGCTACCCTTTCGTGAGCTGGGTCCTCCGCTCGCTGCGCAACGGACAAAACAAAAAAGCCCTCCACATTTTTGTCACCCAAAACGGCGACCACCCCGCCCTCCGCACCAACTCGGAATACAAACTCTTCCGCTGCGATGGCCTGGTTTGCACGAACCCCATTTTTTTTCAACGCAACCTCGCCTCCTGGGACACCACCCTCATCCCGAATGGCGTGGATACCGCCCGTTTTACCCCGCCCCTCTCCCCCGAGGAAAAAATGGAATCCCGCAAAAAAATCGGCATCCCTCTGGACGGCAAAACCGTGGTGATGGCGAGCGCCCTCATCCCGTCAAAAAATGTCCGCCCCGCACTCGATGCCGTCGCGGCCTTGGACGGTGTTTCCCTCGTGATCGCGGGCGATGGCCCGCTCCGCGATGAAATCGATACTGCCGCAAAAAACCTGTTGCCCGGACGCTACTTGCGCATTTCTTTGCCCCCGGAAAAAATGCCGGATTTTTATCGTGCCGGCGATGTCTTTCTCCACATGAGCCGCGAGGAATCCTTCGGGAATGTCTATATCGAAGCCGCGTCCTGCGGCACTCCCGTCGTCGCCCACGATTACCCGACTTCCCGCTGGATTCTCGGCGACAACGCTTTGCTGGTCGATACAACCTCCACACCGGCAACCTCCGCCGCCATCCTCTCCGTCTTGAACGGCGAACACCCCTTCCCGGAATCTTTCCATGACGAGTTTTGCGAATGCTTTTCTTGGGACACCATCGCGGCACACTACGCCCGCTTCTTCCAGGTCATCCTCGCAAAAAACAGCCTATGAAAAATTCCGCCTCCGACAAAACCGGTTTTGTCGCAATCGGAAGAAACGAGGGCGAACGCCTCAAACAGTGCCTTGCCTCGGTTTGCGCCACGGGTGCCCCCGCCGTCTATGTCGATTCGGGTTCGACCGACGGAAGCCAAGACTTCGCCCGGTCTCTCGGTGTGGAGGTCCTGACCTTGGACACCTCGGTTCCTTTCACGATGGCGCGGGCGCGGAACGAAGGATGGAAACTCCTTTTGAAAAAATGGCCGGAAACGGAATGGGTGCACTTCGTTGACGGCGATTGCGCGCTGGCCGAAGGCTGGGTGGCAAACGCCTCCGCTTTCCTTTTAGCGAACCCTCCCGTTGCGGCGGTTTGCGGGCGGCGGCGCGAACGCTTCCCCGAACGCTCGGTTTTCAACCGCCTCTGCGAAACCGAATGGAACACTCCGATCGGAGAAACCAAATCCTGCGGCGGCGATTCTCTGATGCGCCGGTCCGCACTGGAAGAAGTCGGTGGTTTCAACGAATCGCTCATCGCCGGAGAAGAACCGGAAATGTGCTTGCGCCTCCGTGAAACAGGCTGGAAAATCTGGCGGATCGACCACGATATGACCTTCCACGATGCCGCCATCTTGCATTGGAACCAGTGGTGGCGCAGGAACTTACGGGGCGGATACGGTGCGGCGGATGTCGCGGCAAGGACACAAAACCGCAAAGAAATCCTCTTCGGAAATCAAGTCACCAGCGCCCTCCGTTGGGTTCCCTCCTTCTCCGCTGGCATCTCGCTCTGCGCCCTTCTTTCTATCGCCGGAATCTGGCTTCCCTTCGCGCTCTTTCCTGCCGCCGTCTTCGGCATCTCGACCGTCGCCGTTTTTTTTCTCCAAGCCCTCCGCATCGCACGCGGTGCCCGTTCTCGCGCCGGAGGATTTCGCCCCGCCCTGGAATATGGCTTCCTGACCGTCCTGGCAAAGTTCCCCCAATATCTCGGCATCCTCAAATACCATTCGGATAAAAAAAAGAACCTCCAAGCAAAACTCATCGAATACAAACAATGAAACTCCCCGACTTCGACGCCGACCGCGCCCGTTACCCCGTTTCCGCTTTCGTCCGCGAACAATCTCTCTGGGCCATCGCCGTCTATCGCTTCGGACGCTGGAACGATTCCCGCCCTCCCGGATTTTCCAAAAAACTCTGCGACCGCATCTACTGGTTCCTCTTCCGCATCGTGGAAACTCTCACAGGTGTCAGCTTCACCAAAGCGGTCGAAATCGGCCCAGGTCTCCGCATCCACCACTTCGGGAATATCTTCGTCCACTCAAAAGTTAAAATGGGAGCAAATTGCACTCTGCGCCAAGGGGTTACAATCGGGAACCGCCACGAGGACGGAGGGGTTCCCGTCCTGGAAGACGAGGTCGAAGTCGGTGCCTACGCACAAATTCTCGGAGACATCCGGATCGGCAAGGGCGCAAAAATCGGTGCCTTGAGCGTCGTCCTCCAAAGCGTGCCTCCCGGCGCTACCGCCGTCGGAATCCCCGCAAAAATCATCCCTCCAAAATAAGCCTCCCCCTCCCCATGAAAATCCTTTACCTCAGCTCGATCCTCCCGAAACGCTCGGAAACTTTTGTCTATAAGGAAGTGCTAGGTCTGCAAGAACGCGGGGTTCCCCTCGGTGTCGCTTCCCTCTACCCACCGGAAAAAGAACTCGGGGAAAAACGCTTGGACGACCTCGCCGCACAATCTGTCCCCGTCTATGGGACAGGCCTCCCCAAACTGCTCCGCGATGCGTTTTCTTTCTTCTTGCACCACCCATCCCGCTCGCTTTTTGTCCTGCTCTTGGCTGCATGGGACGCGTTGACCGCCAATGACTTGCATTGGAAAGCTCGCCCGAAAGTCGTTTTCCAAAGCCTGGCTGCCATGGCTCTCGCCAAACGGGTGGAAAAAGAAAACTTCACGCGCCTCCACACCCACATGGCGCACGCCGCCGCCTCTGTCGGGATGTATGCAGCCCTCTGCCTGGGGATCCCTTTCAGCTTCACAGGCCACGCCGCCGACCTTTTCCGCGAACGCTGTTTGCTCCGAAAAAAACTCCGCCGCGCCGCTTTCGTCGCCTGTATCAGCGAATGGCACAGGGAGTGGTATCAGTCGATTTGCAAACGCCCGGAAGACCGTTACCCGATTGTCCGCTGCGGAGTTTCCGTCCCGGAAGAAGCGGTGATTCCCCGCCGCATCCCCCCGATCCGATTGCTCGCCCTCGGCAGGATGGTCCCGAAAAAAGGCTTCGACATCTTGGTTGCCGCTTGCAGGGTGATGGTGAAAAATGGCGTCCACCTTGAATGCACGATCGCCGGCGACGGCCCGGAACTGGAACGCTTGGAAAAACAAGCGGACGGCCTCCCCATTTTTTTCCCCGGTGCCGTGGCGAACCGCGAGGTTCCTGCCATGATGGAAAAAGCGGACATTTTCGTTTTGCCTTGCCGCGTTTCGGAGGACGGCGACCGCGACGGAATTCCCGTCGTTTTGATGGAAGCCATGGCGACGGGCGTTTGCGCTGTCAGCGGAGACTTGCCGACAATCCGCGAACTCATCGACTCGGGAAAAAACGGTTTTCTTGTCCCGCCGGGCGATGTCTCCGCCCTAGCAAAATGCCTCGAAGACCTCGCAAACGACCCGAAATTCCGCGCCTCCCTTTGCGCCGCAGGAAGGGAAAGAATACAAGAAGAGTTTTCTTCCGAAAAAAATCTTGCTAGAATCCTCTCATCGTTCCATTCCAAACCTTAAATGAATACGACGCTTTCCGCTCAACAACCCGCACCACCGAGCAATCGGGAGGGCTTCCGGTATGTCCTCATCACCCCTTGCCGCGACGAAGCCCAATACGCCCGCAGGTGCATCGATAGCGTCTTGGCACAATCCGTCCTCCCTTCTCTTTGGATCGTCGTGGACGATGGTTCCAGCGACGAAACCCCGCAAATCCTCGCGGAATACGCGGCATCTCGCCCTTGGATGAAAGTGATCCGGCGCGAAGACCGTGGCAAACGCGCCGTGGGACCAGGAGTCGTGGATGCGTTTTATGCGGGCTTGGCCGCTGCCGACCTTTCGCAGTTTGACTACCTTTGCAAGTTCGACCTCGACCTCGATCTCCCGAAATCCTACTTCGAGATTTTGATGCGCCGAATGCAGGAAAACCCGCGGATCGGCACTTGCAGCGGCAAGCCCTACTTCGAACAAGGCGCGCACCTAGTCAGCGAAAAATGCGGCGACGAAATGTCTGTGGGCATGACGAAGTTTTACCGCACCGACTGTTTCCAAGAAATCGGTGGCTTCGTGCGGGAGGTCATGTGGGACGGCATCGACTGCCACCGTTGCAGGATGCTCGGCTGGATCGCTTGTAGCTGGGACGACCCCGACCTCCGTTTCATCCATCTCCGCCCGATGGGCTCCAGCCAAAAAAGCATCTTCACCGGCAGGATGCGCCACGGCTTCGGCCAATACTTCATGGGCACAGACTTGCTCTACATGACGGCAAGCGCCGTTTTTCGCCTCGCCCACCCGCCTTACATCGTTGGCGGATTGGCGATGTGGTGGGGGTATGTCAAAAGCATGATGGAAAAAAAACCCCGTTACCCCGACCTCGAATTTCGCAAGTTCCTCAACCGCTACCAGTGGCGGTGCCTTCTTGCCGGCAAAACTCGCGCCACCGCAGAACTCGACTCTTCTGCCGCCTCTCGCGCAAAAAAGAAAAACTAAAAAACCTCGTCTTCCATGCCTGCCCGCACCGCTTTTTTCCTTCTCGCCTGCCTGCTCGCCCCGTGCTTCCTCCTCGGGTGCGCAGCAATCAAACCAGGCGTTTACGAAGAAAAAAAACCGGGCGAACCCGACCAGCCTTTTGCCAAAATCAAAGGGCTCAAAACCGGGGAACTCTTCACGGCTGAACTGGAAACTTCCGCCAAACAATTCGCATCCCCGGAACAGGTGAAACAGGCGACGGGAAAAATTGACAACGAATACAAACTGGGACCGGGAGATTCGTTTTCTTTCTTGGTCAGGAACCGCCCGGATATTTCCCGCGAAGAAATCATCGTGTCCCCGGACGGCGATATTTCTCTCCCCCGTGTCGGCATTCTCAAAGTCCAAGGCCGCACGCTCAAGGAACTCACCCAAGACCTCGGCAAAGCACTGGGTGTCTATTACGAAAAACCGGAAGTCACCCTCGTCATGCGCGAGTTCAAAAACAACCGCGTTTTTGTTTTGGGTCGCGTGGCAAATCCGGGTGCGGTGAGTTTCCAAGGCAAGGGCACTTTGCTGGAAGCTCTCTCTTTGGCGGGAGGGCTCCCGACCGATCAGACGAAATCGTTTTTGAGCCGCTGCATGATCGTCCGCAATAACGAAATGGTCATGTGGATCGACCTCAAGGAACTTCTCGAACGCGGCAACATGTCCCTCAACGCCCGCCTGCAAAACGGCGATGTCATCTTCATCCCGCAAAGCGAAGACCAGCTCGCCTATGTCTTGGGCGAAGTCAAATCCCCCGGCGTCCTAGCCCTCCGTTCGGAAATGACTCTCATGGATGCCCTTATGTCTTCGGGCGGCCCCACCAAAGGCGCAAACATCCGCGATGTCTTCCTCATCCGCTCCTCCCAAGGCAAAGGCGCAATCGAACGCGTGAACCTCAAAACCGTTCTCTCAAAAGCCGACTTCCGAAAAAATTACTCCCTCCGCGACGGAGACATTGTCTATGTCCCCGAAAACGGCTTGAGCAAAATCAACTACTTCGCAACCCAACTCCAACCCCTCTTCTCCATCATCGGCGTAATGACGACCTCTGTCGCCACCGCTGGCTTCCTCGATGGCATGGGGGAAATCGTTTACGGGACAAGCACCACCACCGCTGCCCCATGACCGCCTCCGCCGAAACAGCCTCCGCCCCTCCCTCCACGCCCGGCGCAGTCCAAAGGGGGTCTCTGGACAAGGCAAAAAAATCAAAACCTTTTGCGATTTTCGATTTTATCTGGCGCCGGATTCCTCTGATTTTAGGGGTCGGCATCCCGTGTTTCCTCCTCTTGAGCGTCCCGATCCGTTTCATGGCGAGCCCCGTCTATAAGGTCAACGCAAAAGTCCTCATCACACCAAACAAAGCCCCGAGCATCAACGGGCGCGACCGCGAAATCATCCAAGGCGATGTCGGCTGGTTCTCCCGCACTTTGGTCCTCCGACTCAATAACCCCGATGTCCTCCGCGCTGCGCTAGAAAAAGTGGAGGACTCCGACCGCCCGGATTTTTTGAAAGGCCAAGGCACTTCGGACCGCGCCGTCTTCCGCCTCATGTCCCGCATCAAGGCCGAAGAAATCCAGCGGACTTACATGATCGATGTCTCGATGCAAGGCAGCAAAGCCGCCGGCATGGCAAACATGCTCAATGTCGTCCTCGACACATTCATCGAAAAACTCCAGACCGAACAGGCCCGCCAATACCTCTCCCAGCTCACCTACCTGAAAAACGAGCGCACCCAAATCGCCGGACGCGTGCAAAAGGAAACCGATAACCTCGCGTCCATCGCCCAGGAACTCGGCTCCAATGTTTTCTTGTCAACGGACTACGCCGGGCACCTCGAAAAACTCCGGACCCTGCAAAACCTCTACTACGACGCAGAAAACAACGCGCTCAACCTCTCGGAAAAACTCAACGAGTCCCGCATGGACCAGCAGGATATTTCCAAGCTAAGCATCGCCCCGTTCGCCGATGCCGAGGTTTCAAACTTCTTGGGCATCAACCAGATGGAACAATGGACTTATGTCGAAACCCAAGAGCTGCGCAAACAGATCGACGGCCTGACCAACGATAACTCCGACCGCATCAATGTCGAAGACCGCATGCGGTCGATGCTCGAATACCTCAAGGTTTACAAAGAAAAAGTGGCGACGGACACCCGCCGCACCTTTGAAGAAAAACGGGCTTACGAGCTGGAAAGCGAAGTGATCCGCGCAAAAAACGCCTACGAATCGGCGCGGGGTTTCGCCGATACCCTCCACTCGGATTTTGAAAAAACCTCGGAGGAAGCATCGAAAGTCGCTTGGGCGATTTTCCGCTCTTCGGACTACAACTACGGGCTGACCCAATACAGAAGCCGCCTCTCCTCCATTGACATCCGCATCGACGATGCCGAACTGGAAGCGAAAGCCCCCCTCCCCGTCCTCATCGACCAGCACGCGATCGACCCCGACCGCCCCACTTCGAACAACGCCTCCAAACTCCAAATGATGGCTCTCGCCGTTTCCTTCGGCTTCATCGCCGCCCTTTGCGTTATCTTCGATTTCTTGGATTCCCGCATCCGCACACGCCAAGACCTCGGCGCCGCCATTGGCGGGATCGGTTGCGAGCCTATCCCCGCCCTCCACCCAGACGGGCTCGAAGAACCAAACTTTGTCTCGGTTTTGAAATCCTCGAACCCCGCATCCTTCGCCATCCGCGATTTCGGCATACGCCTCGTCACCGAACAACAACGCACAAACGCCCGGATCGTCAATCTGGTCGGCATCCACGAAAAAACGGGAAACACCGCCCTCGTCGTCGCTCTCGCCCGCGCCCTGTCCAGCCACGGCTTCCGCGTCCTCGCCGTAGAACTCCCCACCCCGCGCCCCGGCATGGCAAAAATCGCCGCCATCCCCGCTCCCCACTCTCTCCCCTCTGGCGCGTGGGCAGCCAAGTGCCCCGACCCCTCCAGCTCCGCTGACCTCCTCCCCTGGGTCCCCGAATCTTCGGAAGATGACATCCGCTCGACCCTCGACAAATTTTTGGCTTCTGCCCGCGCCAGCTACGACCTCGTCGTCATTGACAGCCCCTCCCCTTCCTGCTCGGACATCGCCCACGAAATCGCCATCAAATCGGACATTGTTGCCCTAGTGGCAAAACAGGATGTCGCCCGCTTCCAACAAGCCCGCGCCGTCGTGGACCTCTGCACCGCCGCCAATGTCCCCGCCATCACTTCGCTACTCAACTTCTCTTCGCCCAACCCCCTGCAAGCAAAAACCTTGCACATCTTGGAAACGAGTATGGCGTTCACGACCCGCCTGCATTCGGAAGTCCTCCACCGCACAAAATCGGAAGTCGTCGCCGCCTTGGAAAAATTGCGCTCCCGCATCTCTGGGAAATCCTGAATCCG
>DYNR01000300.1 GCA_020720945.1 Chthoniobacter flavus
GTTGGGGATTTGAGGTGGCCCCCGAAAATCAGTCCAGAGCCTGAATCCGTGAGATAAATGCAAAGAAGCTCTGTAAGGCATTGGAGCGAAAGGGTTCAAAACGATCATTGGAGACCTGACGGTCAAGCTGGATTTCGCGGTAAAAAAATTCAAACAGCTTGGTCTGTGAAAAGGAAAAGAGCCGAGCTGGTAGAAGAAAAACATCCCGAATTGAGCGTGAGAAAACAGTGCCAATTACTGGGGGGGCGTTGCTCACGGTTGACCTGCGGGGCGGCAAACGCTAGTAGTAGGGAAGACTCATGAAAATTCTCGACCGTTATGTAATCAGCAAATTCGCGATGCCGTTTATTTATTGCTTCATGGGGTTTCTCGCTATTTGGTTCATTTTTGATTTGGCGGACAACCTGCAGGATTTTATGACGGGGAAAGCGACCTTCCGGTTGTTGAAGGAGTATTATTTTTCGCAGTTTCCAGAAATCGTGGTGATGTCGTTGCCGATCGCTACTTTGCTGGCGTTGCTTTATTCTTTGACGGCGATGTCGAGGAGCAACGAGATCATTTCGATGCTCGGGGCGGGGGTGAGCGTTTTTCGTGTGGTGCTTCCGCTGCTTTTGATTGGCGTGGTGTTGGCGGGGGTGAGTGCGTATTTGAACTACCAGGAGGCACCGCACGCCGCGGCGACGCGCAAACAAATTTTGGCGGAGATCAAGCAGGGGAAGGTGCGGGAAAAGGGTGTCTCCGGGCATTTGTTCCGGAACCGCGAGGACGGGCGGACCTGGTATTTGCGCAAGCTGTGGGTGTCCAAGCAGAAGATGAACAATGTCATTATTTTGCAGCAGGACGACCAGTTGAGGATTCGAGAAAAGTGGTATGCCGACGGGATGACATTTGACCCGGCGACGAAGACCTGGGTTTTGCACGAGGCGTTTCACGCGGTTTGCGACGAGTTTGGAAACGAGATCAGCGGGATACGGCAGCAGGAAATCCGCATCGACGGGTGGAGCGAAACCCCTTGGCGCATATCGAGTTCCGTGATGAACCCCGATTATTTGTCCGTCCCCGAGTTGCACGATTATTTGGAAAACAACCACGATTTTCCGGCTGCGAGGCTGGCGCCTTACCGAACGCATCTTTACTATCGGTGGGCGTTGCCATCGTTTTGCATCGTGGTTGTGCTGCTGGCCGCGCCGATGGGGATTGTTTATTCGCGGCGGGGGATCTTGGGCGGGGTGGCAGTTGCCGTCGCGCTGTTTTTTGCGATGGTATTTTTGAGCAGTTTGGCGCTGGCGTTTGGGAAAGGGGGGCGGATTTCTCCGCTGGTTGCCGGGTGGCTGTCGCCGTTCATTTTCTTTTGGGTCGGCTGTTGCCTGCTGTGGTTCCGTTCGACGGGGCGGGATTTGCCGAAATTCAAACTTCCTTGGGCATGACGGCGGAGTGGGAAATCAAAGGGCGCTCGCACCATTGCACGGCGACGGGGCGCAAGTTCGGAGAAGGGGAGCTTTTTTACACGCTGTTGTTTTTGGAAAAAGGGGGAGGGTTTCGGAGGGAAGATTTGAGCGTGGAAGCGTGGGAAGCGCGGGAGGAAGAGCCAGTCCCGTTTTCATTTTGGAAATCGAAATACGAGCCGCCCGCGCCGCCGAAGGCAGAAGCGCTTCGCGCCAACGATGCCGAAGGGTTGTTGCGGCAACTGATCGAGCAGGGTGCGCCCGAGACGAAGAACGCCCGTTTTATTTTGGCCGCGATGCTCGAGCGCAAAAGGAAGTTGCGGCCGATGCCCAGCGAGACACCGGGGCTTCTCGTGTATGAAGTGCCGTCTTCCGGGGAGGTGTTACTCGTCGAGGACCCAGGTTTGACTTTGGAGCAAATCCCTGCTGTGCAACAAGAAGTGGCGGCGTTGTTGGTGGGGGGTCCCCTCGGTTGAACCCAGTGCAGGCAGAGCGCAGGAGCGTCCCGCTTTATCTGGCGCCGATGGCAGGAGTCACGAACCGTGTTTTTCGCGGGATTTGCAAAGCGTGGGGGGCGGATGTTTTGACTTCGGAGTTTGTTTCTGCTGAGGGGATTTTTCACAGGAACAAAAGGACGGAGGAGTATCTGGATTTTGCGGAGGCGGAGCGCCCGTTTGGGATTCAGCTTTTTGGGGGTGATGCGGGGCATCTGGCATCGGGGGCAAAGCTTGTGATGGATTGGAAGGCACCGGATTTTATCGATTTGAATTTTGGTTGTCCCGTGAACAAGGTGGTTTCCAAGTTTGGGGGTTCGGCGGTTTTGAGGGATTTGAGATTGCTCGAAAAAATTGCTAGGGCGGTGGTAGATGCCGTCGCGCCTGCTCCGGTGACGGCGAAAATACGGATCGGGTGGGACGCGGGAAGCGTCAATGCAATCGAATCGGCAAAGATTTTAGAACAGGTTGGGGTTCAGCGGGTTGCGGTTCACGGGAGGACAAAAGACCAGGGGTATGGAGGGGAAGCCGACTGGGGGGTGATCGGGGCGGTTGCGGAGGCGGTGGGGATACCGGTGGTGGGGAACGGGGACATAGCGGGGGCAGAAGATGCGCTTTTGCGGTTGAAGGAAACGCGGGTTGCGGGGTTGATGGTGGGGAGGGCGGCGATGAACCGACCGTGGGTTTTCGGGCAAATCCGAGCGGCGATGGGTGGGGAAGAGGTGCCGGGTGAACCGTCTTTGGCGGAGCGGTGGGAGGGGATTTTCGAGCATTGCAGGCGGGAGATTGAGTGGCGGGGGGACGAGAATTTTGCGATGCGCTCGATGCGGGCGCGGTTGATGGCGTATTCGCGCGGGATGCCGTCGGGCAGGCACTTGCGGGATGAGTTGGGCAAAGTGGTTTCGTTGTCTGCGTTGCGAGAAATTGCCGGGCGGCATGTGGCGGGGAGCGAGGTTTGATGCCGGAGATTTTTTGCGAGTTGCTTGCTGATCGAGGTTGAACCTGAATCAGTGAGATAACTGCTGTGAATCTCTGCAATCAATTGGGCTGC
>DYNR01000301.1 GCA_020720945.1 Chthoniobacter flavus
GTTCACCGCCGCATTAAACAAAAAATACTGAACCGGAAGTGCCGTCTCCCTTTGCCGAGCAAATCCTTGCGTCCTTTTGTTAAAACACGCAGAGCGAAGCATCTCCCCATCGTTTCTGCTTGAGTCGCAAAGCTCCTTGGAGTGCGGAAGCATGATTCCGCTCTGGACGGGAAGGCACGACTTCCCGCCCTTGTTAGTCGGGAGAATTCAGGAGCCAGAATCCCTCCTTTTTCCTTTCAAGGTCTGGACACTAATAGGAATGGGAGTCCAGTTTGGTCTTCCCTCGGAAGATCCAATAGATGCTCGCCGTGTAAGCAAGGACGATCGGGACACCGATCGTCGCAATAATCAACATGATCATCAGCGTCTTGGGCGAAGATGCCGCATTGTAAATCGTAAGGCTATTCTCCGGTGTCGGCATGGACAAAACCATGTAAGGGAAATGCGAAATCCCAAAAAGCAACATCAGCCCGCCCATCGTCCCACAGGAACTCAAAAACGCCAAAAACTCCCTGCCCGCCGCGAACTCGCGGGGCACATTCAACGCCATCAAGACAGTCACGACCCCGACCAAAAGAATCACGGGACGCTCACGCACTATGTCGATGATCTGCGGTTGATACACCAAAGTAAGCAAATTCAAAATAAAGAAGAAAAACAGGAAAACCATGATGAGGGGCTTGATCCACCCGCGCACCAACGCCTGCGTCCCTCCTTCCGTTTTCATCGCCAAATAAATCGTCCCGTGCATGGCAAAAAGGAAAACCGTCGTGAGCCCGAGCGCCAAACTATACGGGTTCAACAACCCGAAAAATGTCCCCGCAAACTCGTGGTCCGCATCGAGCGGTATCCCGACGACCATATTCCCCATCGCCACCCCGATCAAAAGCGATGCCACGATGCTGCTGACGCTGAACGCGACATCCCACATCGCCCGCCACCACGGCCAAGTCTCTTTGCTCCGAAACTCAATGGCCACCGCGCGGAAAATCAAACAGCACAGCAACAGCATGAATGCCAGGTAAAAGCCGGAAAAAACCGTGGCGTATGCCTCGGGGAACGCGGCAAACAGCGCACCGCCCCCCGTCACCAGCCACACCTCGTTCCCGTCCCAAAACGGTCCGATCGAATTCAAAAATAAACGGCGGTCTTCGTCCTTCTTCGCGAACAGATAAACTGCCCCCACCCCGAGGTCAAACCCATCGAGCACGGCGTATCCCGTGAACAGCACCCCCACCAAAATATACCAAACAATGTTGAGATCCATAACGGTATTTCCTTTCTTTTTTAGTTGCGTGCCGACCCTTTGCGCTCCGCGAGCATCTTCCAGCTCTCGGGCAAATCCAAACTCTCTTCCTCCGTGTCCGGGCCATGCTGGATTTTTTTGTTCAACAGGTAAATGAAAACCAAAAAGAGCAAGGCATACACGACCATAAACATGATAATCGAAGCCACGATCTGGTTGGCTGCCACCACTTTAGACACGCCTTGCGAAATCAGCAAAAGGTCTGTCACCACCCACGGTTGCCTCCCAAGCTCCGCCGTGAACCATCCCGTCTGGTTCCCGATCTGCGGCCCCAAAACCGAAAAGATCAACAGAAGCAGCAACACTTTGCTCGCCCACCAATCCGGCTGAAAAAGCCACCCCTTCCACCAAAAAAACCATGTCACAACCATCAGCCCGATCAGCGCGACCCCGACCGAAATCATCAGGTGATACGCCTGAAAAACGGCTGGGATGTCCGGCCAATAAGTCTGCCGGACTTTCGGGATGTCCTGCGGGCTCACCCCCGGATGCCGCGCCTTGATGAATTCGTCCGTCGGCAAATCTTTCAATCCAGGAACCGGCGTTTTGAAGTTTCCGTTCGCCAAAAAACTCAGGAGACCAGGGATTTCCAGCGCCGTTGTTTTTTCGTTTTTCTCGTCCACATACCCGGCGATCGCCATCGGCGTGTATTCCTTCGTTTCGAACAACCCCTCCATCGCCGCAAGTTTCACCGGCTGGTTTTTCATCACCCCAGCGGCTGAAATACTGCCCGTCACCAGTTGCATGACGGCTGCAAAAGCACCAACCGCCAAACCGATTCTCATGGATGCCTTGGCGAACTCCAGATGCCTGCCCCGCAAAATGTAATACGCGCTCACGCTGATCACCATGAACGCTCCCGTCATCCAAGCAGCCATCAGCACATGGCTCAAACGCTCCATCGATGACGGGCAAAAAACCACCGCCCAAAAATCATCGACTACCGCCCGCACAGAACCTAAGTCGCTGGGCTGCAACACATAACCAGGAGGCAAAATGGTCGGAACCCCCTCGACCGTCCTTTCCAGATGAAAGCCCGCAGGCGTCTGCATCCACGAGTTTGCCACGATGATCCACACCGCGCTGAAGTGCGAGCCAAACGCCACCATACAAGTGGAAAAAAAGTGCATCTTCGGTCCGACCTTGTTCCACCCAAACAGCAAAATCGCCAAAAATCCGCTTTCCAAAAAGAAAGCGAAAATCCCTTCTGCCGCCAGCGCGCTCCCAAAAATATCCCCGACGAAACGCGAGTAAGTGGACCAGTTGGTTCCAAACTCGAATTCCAGCACGATCCCGGTCGCGACCCCCACGGCAAAAGTCAGCGCAAACACGCGTGTCCAATACCGCGCCATGTTGTGGTAAAGAATGTTTCCTGTTTTGAGCCAGATGCCTTCCATGATTACAAGACAGATCCCCAACCCAATGCTCATGGGCGGGAACAAGTAGTGAAATGATGCGGTGAAAGCAAACTGGATGCGGGCTAAAAGTTCTGCGTCCATAGAGAAGCAAAAGTAGCAAAACCCAACCCGCTTTCAATAGTTTTTTTTCTTTCCTAAAACCAAAGGAACCCTCTGCTAACGGGGGGGCGGGGTGGTGAGTTTTTCGTAGAGGGAAAAAAGGTGCTCGATGCGCTCGCGGTCGCTGCGGAAGGGCTCTCGACGATAAGCTTTTTCCACGGCGCGA
>DYNR01000302.1 GCA_020720945.1 Chthoniobacter flavus
TTTTTCCTTGATTATCAATGACTTACAATCAAAATCCTATGGGATGGCTGTGTTTTCGATTCACTTTACGAACCGCAGCTCGTTCTCTTTTTCGATTTCTTTCCCTCCCTGTTTTTGCTACTCTCCACCTGCTATGAGACCCGACCGATTCACCCAAAAAATGCAGGAAGCTCTAAACGCTGCTTCGGACCTCGCAGAAAAAGCCCACCACCAAGAAATCAGCAACGAGCACCTGCTCTCCGCCCTCCTCGACCAAACCGATGGCATCGCCGCACCGATGCTCGAAAAAGCGGGCATCTCCCCGGAACCCCTCAAAAAACAGCTCGCCGACGAACTCGCAAAACGGGCGCAAGTCCGCGGCGGAATGCAACCGCACCTCTCCGCAGACCTCCGCCAAACCATCGACGCGGCAGAGTCCGAAATGGAAAAAATGAAGGACGACTACCTGAGCGCCGAACACTACTTGCTCGCGCTCTTGGGAACCGGATTCCCCGCGGCAAAACTCTTGGCTTCCAACGGCTTAACCCGCCAAAAATTCATGCAAGCCCTCGTCGCGATCCGCGGCGCACAACGCGTCACGGACCCCGCCCCCGAAGGCAAATACCAGACTTTAGAAAAATACGGACGCGACCTCACCCAGCTCGCCCGCAACGGAAAAATCGACCCCGTCATCGGCCGCGATGAGGAAATCCGCAGGATCATGCAAGTCATTTCCCGCAGAACAAAAAACAACCCCGTTTTGATCGGCGAACCCGGCGTCGGCAAAACCGCCATCGTCGAGGGCCTCGCCCGCCGCATCGTCGCCGGCGATGTCCCGGAATCCCTCAAAAACAAACGCATCATCGCCATGGACATCGGATCGATGGTCGCCGGCGCAAAATTCCGCGGGGAATTTGAAGACCGACTCAAAGCTTTCCTGAAAGAAGTCACCTCCAGCGAAGGCGAAGTCATCCTTTTTATCGACGAGCTCCACACCATCGTCGGCGCAGGTGCCGCCGAAGGCTCGATGGATGCCAGCAACCTCCTCAAACCCCAACTCGCACGCGGAGAACTCCGCACCATCGGCGCGACCACCCTCGAAGAATACCGGAAATACATCGAAAAAGACGCGGCCCTAGAACGCCGTTTCCAACCCGTGATGGTGGGCGAACCGAGCGTCGAAGACACCATCGCCATCCTCCGCGGCCTCAAAGAACGCTACGAAGTCCACCACGGCGTCCGCATCCAAGATTCCGCCCTCATCGCCGCCGCCTCCCTCTCCGACCGCTACATCAGCGACCGCTTCCTCCCAGACAAAGCCGTTGACCTCATCGACGAAGCCGCCTCCCGCCTGAAAATCGAACTCGATTCAATGCCTACCGAAATCGACCAGCTCGAACGCCAGATCATGCAGGCCGAAATGGAGCGTCAAGCCCTGAAAAAAGAAAAAGACCCCGCATCCAAAGAGCGTCTCGAAAAACTCGAAAAAGAACTCGCAAACACCAAAGAAGATGCCGCTTCCCTCAAAGCCCAATGGCTCAAAGAAAAGGAAGAAATCGGCAAAGCCCAGCGCCTCGCCGAACTCATCGAAACCCTAAAACTCGAACTCGACCAAGCCCAGCGGCGCGGAGACCTCACCAAAGCCAGCGAAATCCAATACGGGAAACTCCCCCAGCTCCAAGCCGAACTCGATGCCCAAACCAGCAAGGAAAAAGCCGAAGGCGTCTTGCTCAAAGAAGAAGTCACCCCAGAAGACATCGCCAAAGTCGTCGCAACTTGGACGGGGATTCCCGTCGCCCGCCTCCAAGAAGGCGAACGCCAAAAACTCGTCAAAATGGAAGAACGCCTGCGCGAACGGGTGATCGGCCAAAACCAGGCCATCGTCGCTGTCTCCAACGCCGTGCGCCGTGCCCGCGCCGGACTGCAAGACGAAAACCGCCCCGTCGGTTCCTTCCTCTTCCTCGGACCCACCGGCGTCGGCAAAACCGAACTCAGCAAAGCCCTCGCCGAATTTCTCTTCGACGACGATTCGGCCATCATCCGCATCGACATGAGCGAATACATGGAAAAACATTCCGTCTCCCGCCTCATCGGTGCCCCTCCCGGCTATGTCGGCTACGACGAAGGCGGCCAACTCAGCGAAGCCGTCCGCCGCAAACCCTATTCCGTCGTCCTCTTCGACGAAATCGAAAAAGCCCACGGCGATGTTTTCAATGTCCTCTTGCAAGTCCTCGATGACGGGAGAATTACCGATGGACAAGGCCGCACCGTGGACTTCAAAAACACGGTCGTCATTCTCACCTCAAACATCGGCAGCCAATACATCATGGAAGACCTGCCCAAGGACGAGCGCGACCGCCGCGTCACCGCCGCCCTACGCGAACACTTCCGCCCAGAGTTCCTCAACCGCATCGACGAAACCATCGTTTTCGACCGCCTCGACCAAGAACAGCTCACCGCCATCGTCGATATCCAACTCCGCCGTCTCGCCTCGCGCCTGGCAAAGCAAAACATCGTTCTTTCCCTCACCGCCCCCGCCCGCGCCCTTTTGGCGGAAGAAGGTTACGACCCCGCCTACGGCGCACGCCCGCTCAAACGGGTCATTCAAAAAGAAATCCTTGACCCCTTGAGCCTCCTCCTCCTCGAAGGGAAATACGGGGAAGGCTCCCGCATCACCGCCGATGCCGAAAACGGCCATCTCACCTTCCGCTCCACCGATTCACCCTCCCCAAGCCCCACTTGAGGGATCGCAAAAAATAAATCTCGCACAAGAGCGTATAAATTTTAGGCTATGAATTAAAAACTATGCCATTCAATCCGTATTGTTCTCGGTTTTCTTTCCATCAAATAATCCTGATTTTGCAATAACAAATAAAAAGCCAACCACGGCACGATCAAAATATTTTCACTTTCCGATTGCAATGCAGGGGGGCTGGTAACATATTCCACAAACGAACAAACGAACGCTTTGCAATCCAACCATTTCGGCGTAGCAACCA
>DYNR01000303.1 GCA_020720945.1 Chthoniobacter flavus
TTCCCCTTTTTTTTCGTCCCGCATTTCCGTCGCCCCGCGTTTCTTTTTTTTCGCCACCCTCTGTTTTTGCGCAATGCTTTCCGTTGCCCGTTCCGCCCCCGCTACGGGAAATGGATGGGAAGTCGTCGCCAAAGCGGTTTTGCCGGAAAACACGGAAATCGGTGGCTGTGAAATCGGAGGGCTTTCAGGGCTTGCCCGCGATGAAAAAACGGGGCTTTGGTGGGTCGTAAGCGATGGTCGCAAATGGCGCGAAAGCAAGATTTTCCTTTTTCGTATCGGCGTTCAATCCGATAAGTTGGACATCCGTCCCGAGCGCGTCGTTTCTCTCCGAGGAGTAAAAAGCAGTGCGGATCCCCTCGATGCAGAAGGGATCGCCCTCTGGACAAAAGACCGCGTTTTTATTTCTCACGAAGGCTCGAAATCGGGCGAAGTTCCGCCGGGAATCACCTGTTTCAACACGAAGTCTGGAAAACCGCTTTTCTCGCTTCCTGCGCCGCTTTTTTTTCGCCGATCCCCCGACAACGCCGCGTCCGGATTGCAAGAGAACAGGGGCTTTGAATCTCTCGCGCTAAGCCGCCCGAAAGGTGCTTGGCTTTACTCTTGCATCGAATCTCCTCTCCTGCAAGACCTTACAAATCCAAACGCTCCCTCCGAAGGACCTGTCCGCCTCCTCCGCCACCCGTTGAACGCGCCAGATTCCCTGCCCCAACAACGCATTTACCAACCCGATCGCGATGCTCTTTTCGGCTCCGTCTCGGATATTCTTTGCCTATCCGAAACCCGCCTCCTCGTTCTCGAAAGGCAAATCGTTTGGCCGCTTCCCCGCCAGCTCCGCATCCGCATTTACGAAGTCGATTTTGAACAGGCGGACGCGACCGATGCGACCTCCCTTTTTTCTCTGGCGGGGCGTCCCTTCACCCCCCTGAACAAGAAACTTGTTTTTGATTCCTCCCGCACGAAAGAATTGCACGAACCCGATAACATCGAGGGAATGGCGTGGGGGCCTTCTTGGGATGGATCCCCCACGATCCTTTTGGTCAGCGACAACAATTTCAGCAAAAACCAAAAAACCGAATTTGCCCTCTTAAAAAAAATCCCTTCTGCGAAATAGCAGAAACCAGAAAATGACGGTGTCAGACAAAACAGCGGAAAGCAGTCCGGTGCAATTCGTTGTCTAAATCAAGCACTTCGGGTTCCTGGGGGGCGAAAAAAACGAAAAAAATTCTTGCCCGAAAAAGGGCGACGGATACAATGCCCCCCTTACGCGAACAAAAACAAACCGTTGGTCCTTGGGTTCTCCGCCGTTGTGGAGCAGCCGTCCGCGTCAGGGGTAACCCGGTTTTTCGAGAAAATAAAAGCCGCCTTAACTGGCGGAAAAACAAATAGTTATGTCAATCCGATTGGGTCGTTTTGAAATGCCGAAGACTCTTGTCAAAGAAGAGTCCACGGCGACCGAAACCTATGCGAAATTCGTGGCCGAGCCTTTCGAGGCGGGCTACGGTCACACTGTGGGCAACTCCTTGCGAAGGGTTCTCCTGTCTTCTTTGGAAGGTGCCGCAATCACTGCGGTGCAAATCCAAGGGGCGTCGCACGAGTTCACCACGCTACCAGGAGTGGTGGAAGATGTCGTCGATATCATCCTCAACCTGAAAAAAGTAAAATTTAAGGCGCACGATCACGAGACGCATCGCCTGAATATTTCTGTCAACAGGGAAGGGAAAATCACCGCTGCGGACATCCAAGGCACGCACGAGTGCGAGGTTGCTTCCCCTGAACAAATCATCTGCACTTTAGACAAAAAGCAAAAGTTTGAAGCAGAAATCCAAGTGCGCGTCGGTCGTGGGTTCGCCACCGGCGATGACAACAAATACGCGGATATGCCGATTGGTGTCATCCCGATTGATTCGATTTTTTCTCCCGTGACGAGAGTAAAATATTCGGTCGAAAACACTCGCGTTGGGCAGAGGACAGACTACGACAAACTGATTTTGGAAATATGGACGGACGGGCGTATCACCCCGGACGATGCCCTCGTTCAAAGCTCCGCAATTTTGCGCCATCACTTGGATGTTTTCGTTGCCTACAACGATGAGCCCATCGAGTTTGACGAGACTCCGCAAGAAGTCAGCCACGAGAACAGCCGGATGCGTAAGTTGTTGAACATGAGCGTGAACGAGATCGAGCTTTCGGTCCGTGCCGCCAACTGCTTGAACAACGCCAACATCACGACGGTCGGAGAACTCGCCATGAAGACGGAAGCCGAAATGCTCAAATACCGCAACTTCGGGAAGAAGTCTCTCAACGAAATCAAAGACAAGCTGGCATCGCTCCAACTCAGCCTCGGGATGAAATTTGAGCCCGGTCTTGTGGATATTATCGGAGACAAAAGCGCGTTCGATGATTCTTCGGATGAAGTCAGCGACGAGGATAACCTGAACTAATTCAACCTACTTTTTTTCAATGAGACACCAAAAGAAAACCTTGAAACTCGGGCGCAAAGCCGAACACCGCGATGCATTGCTCGCGAGTCAAGTTTGCAGCCTTATCGAACACCTCCGCATCAAGACGACCTTGGCAAAAGCTAAAGCCGTCCGTCCTTTTGCGGAAAAGATGGTAACGCTAGGAAAGCGCGGCGATCTCCATGCCCGCCGAACTGCGATCAGCTATCTCCACCACGCCGACAAAGTCAAACTCCTGTTTGAGAAAATCGCTCCTGCTGCGGCGAGCCGCCAAGGCGGTTACACCCGCATCATCAAGATCGGACCCCGCCAAAGCGATTCCGCTCCGATGGCTTATCTCGAGTGGGTGGATATGCCTGCATCTGCGGCGGAACCTGAGCCCAAAGTGGAAGCGAAAAGCTAATCGGCTAAAAACCAAGCATTAACAAAAATCAAAACCGGGGCGATGGTCGTGCGAGCGACTCTCGCCCCGTGTGCGTTTTTGGGGAGGGGGAGGGAGGGAAGTAAAAAGGAAGAAG
>DYNR01000304.1 GCA_020720945.1 Chthoniobacter flavus
CCCTAATATGCGAAACGGCGGCATCGGGTGATGCCGCCGTCGCTGTTTTTTGTGGTAGCAAAAAGACTGTTTTAGAAGTCTTTAAACCCGTCTTCGAGAGGGATTTCTTCGGAGGGGTTGCGCTTTTTTGATGAGCCGAGCGCGGGGCGGGAGTGGGACAATGCCGGACGCTGGGAGCTTCCCAGAGAGGCTTTGTGGCTTTCCTGTTTTTTCGGCGCTGGCGAGTAGGCGCGAGCGGATACCGGTTCGCGGTGTTCGTAGCGCGGGGCAGGCCTCGATGAGGAGCCCGAAGAGGTTCCTCCGACCAGGGTTTGCAGTTCGCTGACGAGGTCGCGGAGGGTTGCGGCTTGGGCGTTGAGCTCTTCGGAAGCGCTGGCGCTTTCTTCCGCAGAAGCCGCGTTCGTTTGGGTGATTTTGTCCATTTGGGTGACGGCCGTGTTGACTTGGTCGAGACCTTGGCTTTGTTCGCGGGAAGCGGTTGCGATTTCTGCAACCAGTTCGTCCACCTGGCGGGCTTTGGTCACGATTAGGGTCAGGCTCGAAGTGACTTTCGAGCTGATCTGGACGCCGTTGGCACTCTTGCGGATGCTGTCTTCGATTTTTTCGGCGGTTTCTTTTGCCGCTTGCGCACTGCGTTGGGCGAGGTTGCGGACTTCATCGGCGACGACGGCAAAGCCCATGCCCGCTTCTCCGGCGCGGGCCGCTTCGACGGCGGCGTTGAGCGCGAGGATGTTCGTCTGGAAGGCGATTTCGTCAATGGTCTTGATGATTTTTGCGATGTTGTCGCTGGAGGATTGGATGTCCGTCATGGCGTGGTTCATTTCTTCCATGTTTGAGGAGCCTTCTTCGGCGGCGGAGCGGGTTTCGTTTGCGAGTTCCTTCGCATTGACGGCGTTTTCCGCGTTGCGTTTGGTCATGCTGGCGATTTCTTCGAGGGAAGCGCTGGTTTCTTCGAGGGAGGCGGCCTGTTCGCTGGCACCTTCTGCGAGGGATTGGCTGGCAGAAGAGATTTGCATCGAAGCCGAAGCCACTTGGTCCGAGCCTTCCGAGAGGGAGGAGGTGGTCAGGGAAAGGACTTTAATGATGCTGCGGGCGATCCAGAAGGCGCAGAAGATACCGAAGGCGACGGCAAAAATCGCGGAGCAAAGCATGATGAACGAAGCGGAAGAGAGGGAGGAAGTCGTTTCCGCAGCCACTTTGTGGGCACCTTCTTGTCCCGCTTTCGCTAAATCGTCCGCGAAGTCACTGAATTCCTCCGCGACTTTCGCCCGTTTCTCGCCCACTTCATCGTTGGTTTTCGTGGCAGAGATGATGAGTGCAACCGCTTTTTCGTAATCCTCGAAATCTGTAGCGACTTCGTTGATTTCCTTGATGTCTTCTGCGCTGCGGAAAGTCGGGAGCATTTTTGTGACGATGGCCTTGTATGCCTGGAACTTCGAAAGAGCCGCTTGGATGAAAGAAACATCGCGGCGGCTTTGGGAGAGCAGGTTTGCGATCCGGGCGCTGTTGAGCAAATCCACCAACTCGTTGAGTTTTTTGATTTTCTCGTGGCGTTCTGCGAGTGCGCTGGCCGCCGCACCGTCCGCAATTTCCTTCACCATCTTCGCGTCTTGGGTTTTGAGAAGTTCATCAATGGCTTTCGTGGCTTTTAGACCTTCTTCTACCGCTTTATTCCGCGCTGCCACTTGTGCATCGCTGACCTTGACGGTTTCTTGGAGGAGCGTTTCGTAGCTCGAAATAATTGCGGGAGCTTTCGGGATCTCTTTTTTTAAGAGGGCGAGCTTCACGCTTTTTTCCGACAAGGTTTCTAATTCCTTGATGGTGGCTTTGACTTCGACGAGTGCTTTTTGCACGCGGTCGAGGTGCTCTTTATCGCCCGTGAATTGGAACGAGCGGGCACCGACGCGGGCATCGGCTACACTGCCTTGGAGCTTGGAGATCATGCCGAGCTCCGGGATATATTCATCCGAGAGGTATCCTGCGGCGGTGGAAGCTCCGTTCATCTGGTAGATGGCGAAAACGCCGATGATGAGGAGGATGGCGAGGATGACGGCAAAGCCGAGGGCTATGCGTTTTCCGATGGTCATGGATTCGATGTTCATAGTTTTAGTTTGTTTGGGTTTAGGGTTTGTTTTTTTTCTTTATGCTGATGGTTGGTTTATTTTTTGGAAAATTATGCGGCTGTATCTGCCGTGATTCGTTCGATGACTTCTGCGGCGATGATTTTGTCGATGTCTAGGAGGCTTTTGACCGAGCCTTTGAGTTTCGCCATACCGAGGATGTATTGGACGCTGATGGTGCCGCCGAAGTCCGGGGTGGGCTCGATGTCGGAGGGGGCGATATTGGCGACTTCTTCGACCGCATCGACGATGAGGCCGATGAGTTTGATTTGATTTTCGATGCTCTGGATTTGGACGACGACGATGCAGGTGTTTGAGGTTGCTTCGACTTTTGGGAGGGAGAACTTCGAGCGGAGGTCAACGACAGGGATGACTTTGCCGCGGAGGTTGATGACGCCCTTCATGTAGTCTGGGACTTGGGGGACTGGGGTGATGGGGAGGAGGCTGATGATTTCCCGGACTTTGAGGACAGGGATGCCGTAGGTTTCGCCGCCGAGGAAGAAGGTCAGGTATTTGCCTGCGATCTCGGTGAAGCGGTTTTCTTGGGACGGGGTATCCGCCGTTGCTAGGTTCGTTTGTGTTGTCATAGAAAATTTGTGATGGCGGTTTTTTTTTCGTTAAAACTTCCGATAAGCGGTGTGTGAATCTCAATCCTGAATCCGTGAGATAACTGCTGTGAATCTCTGCAATCAATTGGGTTGCAACGGCTTGGAAAAAACACGCGGGTATTCCTTGGTTTTTTCCAAACCTTTTCGCTCGAATGCCTTACAGAGCTTCTTTGCATTGATCTCACGGATTCAGGTCAATCTTTTTGTGCCTTTCCGTCAATCCTTTTTTTCTTCCATCCTTCACTTTTC
>DYNR01000055.1 GCA_020720945.1 Chthoniobacter flavus
TCAAATGATTTCGCGGCGACAATCGGGCAGGGCTTGCAAAAAAGAACGACCGTAAGATTTGCTCAAAATGCGGCTGTCGAGGACGACGACGCTTCCCGTATCGGTTTTTGTCCGAATTAACCGCCCGACGCCTTGGCGAAATTTCAAAATCGCTTCTGGCAAGGAGTAATCCCGAAACGGGTCGCCGCCTGTTTCTTTAATGACCTCCAATTTGGCTTCGACAATCGGATGGTCTGGGGTGGCAAACGGGAGGCGGGTGATGATGACATTGGAAAGCGCATCTCCCGCCACATCAACGCCTGTCCAAAAACTTTCGGTTCCAAAAAGCACGGCGGCTTCGCTTTTGCGAAACTCTTCGAGCATCCGGTTGCGGGGCATATCGCCGCCTTGAACGAGCAAATCCCATTTTTTTTTCCGAAAAAAGCCGTCCATTTTCGATGCGAGAGCATTCATGGTGCGGTAGCTGGTGAAAAGGACGAATGCGCGGGCTTCGCTTTTTTCTGTGAAGTGGGCGATCCATTTTTCTAGCTCTCCTTCGTAGGCGGGGTCTTGCGGCTCCGGCATTTTTTTTACGAGGTAAAGCGTCATTTGCTTTTTGAAATCGAAGGGGCTTCCGATTTGCACGGGGCGCACGGAGTGGGCGCCGACGCGTTCGCGGAAGTAGTTGAGATTGGGCGAACCAGTCGAAAGAGTGGCACTGGTCAAAACGGAGGGAGTCCCGTCACGGAAAAGCAATTCGGAAAGTGCGTCGGCGGGGTTGACGGGAACGGCGTTCAAGGAGTGGTAGCGTTCGCGTTTCCCCGTTTGTTCGACCCAGTAAACATGCTGCTCCAAGGCGTGGTCTAAAAAAATCCGGATGCTCGAAGCGGCTGCTTTGACGCGTCCCATCATCTCAAACAATTCGGAATCCAAGTCTTTTTCCAGCTCTTTGGGGTCAATCAACCCGGAGAGCATTTGGGTAAAAATATCGACGCGTTTCAAAAAGCCTTCGCCGTCGGCGATGCCGGGCCTGCGGACGCGAAAGTCCCTGCCTTTTTCAAATGAGCATACGGAGGCGACTGAGGCAAAAAAACGGTCGTTTTCTTCCATTAAATCGCAGGTGACGGGGATGAGTTGGGGGGCTTTTTTGACTTGCAAAAGGCCTTTTTTGGTTTTGGGGTTGTAGAGTCGGAGGAGGGTTTGGCGGATGCCGTATTGCGAAACGGAGAGTCCGAGGTGGCGTGAAGCGACGCTTTCGAGGGTGTGGGCTTCGTCAAAAATGGCAAAATCTCCGGGGGTCAAAAAGCCGCTTTCGCGGGTTTCAAACCCATCCACGCCGCCAAGAAGGGTGAAGAAGAGCGTGTGGTTGAGGACGAGAAGATCGGCGGCGAGGGCTTTTTTGCGGGCTGCCTGGTAAAAGCAACGGGGGTTTTGCGCGCATTTTTTTGGAGAACACGCGTGCCTTTCGCTGCATACTTGCGCCCATACTTCGGAATCGGGGGATTCCGCAAAGTCGCTGAGCGTCCCGTCTTTTGTCCGAAAAGACCAGTCCCGCAAGCGTTCCAGTTCGCGTTTTTGGGTGTCGCCAAAGAGTTCGCCCCCCGGTTCGGCCTGCGACATCACCCGGTCTAGCCGCGTCCCGCAAAGGTAATTTTGCCGGCCCTTGAGCAACATCGCATCGAACTCGAAGGGCAGGAGTTTTTGCAAAAACGGGATGTCTTTGAACATCAGTTGTTCCTGCAAATTGATGGTGTGCGTGCAGATGAGCGCACGGCGTTTTTCTCTTTTGGAAAACAGGATGGAGGGGATCAGGTAGGCGAGGGACTTGCCGACCCCCGTGCCCGCTTCGACTACGACATGGCTCCCGTGAACGAGTGCCCCGACGACTTCCTCCGCCATCTGCTGCTGCTCGGCACGATATTCGAACCCTTTGATGCTGGAAAGCAACCCTGTCTCGGAAAAAATCTCGCGGACTTCGCCCAGCAGAGAATCTTCGCTCGGTGCGGCAGGCTCGGGTGCGGCGGGTTCGTATGTTTTCAGCGAAATCATGGGAACGCCATTCCGCACCAAACGAGAAATTTTTTCAAGCGCAATTTTTTCTTTTGCTTTTGGGAAGGGAGACTCAAGTGTATTTCACGACTTCTTCGATCGTGGACTCTCCGTTAAAAATGCTCCGCAAACCGTCTTGGCGAATCGTCACCATTCCTTGTTCGATCGCTTTTTGGCGCAACTGGATATCCGATGCCCGCTCGTTGATCAATTCGCGGATGGGATCGGTCACTTTCAGCAACTCATAAATGCCTTTTCGCCCTTTGTAGCCGGTCGTGTTGCAGACATCGCAACCTTTTCCATAATAAAAATTGTTGTCGCCGATGTCGTAGGGGGTCAGACCGAGTTGCCCGAGCACGGACTCCGAGGGTTCGTAGGAAGTCAGGCAACCTTTGCAAATGCGGCGGACCAAGCGTTGGGCGAGGACCGCTTCGAGTGCCGCAGAAATCAAGAAAGGCTCCACGCCCATATCGACCAAGCGGGTGACGGCACCGGCAGAGTCGTTCGTGTGCAGGGTGGTGAAAACAAAGTGCCCCGTGAGCGATGCTTGGATGGCGATTTGTGCGGTTTCCATATCGCGGGTTTCCCCCACCATGATGCGGTCGGGGTCTTGGCGCAAAAACGCACGGAGGAGACTCGCAAAAGTCAGGCCGATGGAGTCGTTCACGGCAGTTTGAATGATCCCGTCGATTTCGTATTCGACCGGGTCTTCCGCCGTTAAAAGTTTGGCATCAATCGTGTTGATTTTTCCTAGGCAGGAATACAGGGTCGTGGTTTTCCCAGAACCGGTTGGGCCCGTGACGATGAAAATGCCGTTGGGTTTTTCAATCAGTTCGCAGATGAAGCTGTAAATGTCGTCCGGCATTCCCAGCGTTTCCAACTCTAGGTTGACGACGGAGCGATCGAGCACACGCATCACGACGCTTTCGCCGAAAGTGGTTGGCAAAGTGGAAACGCGGAGGTCAACGGGACGACCGTTGATTTCCCGTTGGATGCGGCCGTCTTGGGGGAGGCGGCGTTCGGCGATGTTCAAATTCGACATGACCTTGACCCTCGAAATCACGGGGAGGGCGAGGTGTTTTGGCGGGGGGTCCATTTCATACATCGCGCCGTCCACGCGGTAACGGACTTTGAATTCCGTTTCAAACGGCTCCAAATGCACATCGCTCGCCCGCGCTTGGATCGCCTTGTCGAGAATCAAATCCACATAGCGGATAATCGGGGCGGAGTTCGCTTCGCTGGCTGCTTTTTGGGCGTTAAATTCTTCGCTTCCTCCCCCTTCCTCCATGGAAATCTCCATGTTGTCGCCCATTTGCGCCAAGATTTCCTCCATGCTGGAAGCTTCCGCGCCGTAATTTTTATTGATGAGTTCCGAAACGACTTTGCGAGGGCATACCGCGAGCTGGATGTCACGGTTCAATGCAAAGCGCAAATCTTCCGCCACTTGGGTGTTGAGCGGGTCTTCGAGCGCAACTAAAATGGTGTTTCCCCCGGCACCAATCGGCAGGGCACGGTGGAGGCGAGCCAATCCTCCCGGAACCAGTTGCAAAATCTGCGGGTCTGGCTCAAACCCTTGGAGATCGTAGTAATCAACCCCCATCGAATCCGCCAAAATTTTGAAAAACGCATATTCTTCCAAAATTTGGTTGTCGGCAAACACTTGGTCGATCGGTTTTCCGATGTCTAGGGCTTCCTGCACCAAAATGTCTGCCTGCTCCTGGCTGATGTAGCCGAGTTCGTGAAAAATGTTTGCTGTTTGTCTGGGATCCATGGTTCGTATTCTAATTCGCGTCGGACATCGTTGTCGTGATGACTTCTTCGGCGGTGGTCATTCCCGCCAAAACTTTGCGGACTCCGTCTTCTCGCAAAGTCCGCATTCCTAGCTCGCGTGCCCGCGCCCGCAGTTGGATGCTAGTCCCGCTGCCGATGACAAGGTTGCGGACTTCATCATCCACCACAAAAACCTCGAAAATCCCCATCCGTCCTTTGAAACCTTTATTTTTGCACTTGTCGCAACCGTTGTTGGTCATGGGGCTTGCGCCGGCAGTCATTGCTGCATCCAGGCGGAGGCTCTTCATTTCGTATTCGCTCAATTCGGTCGGCACTTTGCAGGGGCAGAGTTTTCGGACCAGTCGTTGGGCCATGACTGCACGGAGGGAGCTGGCGACCAAAAAGGGTTTGACCCCGATATCGACCAATCGGGCAATTGTGCTCGTGGCATCGTTTGTGTGCAAGGTGGAAAGCACCAAGTGCCCGGTCAGCGACGCATTGATTGCGATGGTCGCCGTTTCCAAGTCACGAATTTCCCCGATCATGATGATGTTCGGAGCTTGGCGCAAAATGGAGCGGAGAGCCGCAGGGAAAGTCATTCCGATGTCGGCCTTCACTTGGACTTGGTTGATCCCCGTCATTTGGTATTCGACGGGGTCTTCTACCGTGATGAGTTTGCGGTCGGGCTTGTTGAGGGTGTTCAAGCACGCGTAAAGGGTGGTGGTTTTCCCCGAACCCGTAGGGCCAGTGACTAGCACAATCCCGTCAGGCATCGCGATCAGGGACTCAAATTTCGCTTGGTCGTCGCTCAAAAACCCGAGTTCTGGCAACCCGATCATCAGTGCCGTTTTGTCCAAAATACGCATGACCACGCTTTCGCCATGAACGGTCGGAATGATCGAAACACGCAAATCGACGGATTTTTGCCCGAGCTTGATTTGGATTCGCCCGTCTTGGGGGACGCGCTTTTCGGCGATGCTCATGGAGCCCGTCATGATTTTGATGCGGCTGATCATCGCCGAATGCAACTTTTTCGGCGGGCTTTGCATTTCCTGCAAAACGCCGTCAACACGAAAGCGGACGCGGAATTTTTTTTCGAGAGGTTCGAGGTGAATATCGCTGGCGCGAGTTTTGTAAGCCTCGATCAAGAGGGAAGAGACCATCTTGATGACGGGAGCTTCTTCCATCACCCCGTTGCCTTCATCCAGCGCGCCTTCGCCCGAAATCTGAAAACCGCCCTCTTCGGCAAATTGTTTGTCGGGTGCCCCGTAATACCGCTGGAGAGCCCGCTCGATTTGCTCTTCCGTCGAACAAACAAATTCCAGCGTGCGCCCAAACAGATGGTTCATCGCATCGAAAGAATCGATGTCCATCGGGTCGGCCACCGCGATGAGCAGCGCATCTTCCCGTTCTTGCACGGGGACGGCGCGGTAGCGGATCGCATTTTCCGAGGTGATCAGGCCCGTGATTTCCGGCGGGATTACCACATCCGTCAAGTCCATGAACTCTATGCCGCTTTGCGCTGCGAGGGTCTTGGCGACATCCTCGGCTTTCAAAACGCCAAACTCGACGAGTGCCGCGACGACTTGACCGGGATGGTTTCGGCGAGCGTCTTCCACCTGGCTGCTAGTGACCATTCCGGTCTCTTGCAACACTTCAATAATGTAATCTTCGTTTAGTGCCACTGGAAGGTTTTCTGGTTGATAACTAATTCATCGACAAATGGTTCGGGGAAAATCAAAGGACGGGTTCTTCGGCGAAAACCCCGACTTTGCGGAACTTGTTGTAGCGGGATTCGAGAAGGGTTTCAATCTTTTGCGAACAAATTTTTTCGAGCGCGGAGACCAGTGCCGATTGCAGGCGCGACGCGGATTCGGCCGTGTCGTGGTGCGCCCCGCCCATGGGTTCGGGAATCACTTCGTCAATGACCCCGAGCTTCAGGAGTTCGCCCGCATTCAATTTCAGCGCTTCCGCCGCTTCTGGCGCGTGCTTCCGGTGCTTCCACAAAATCGCCGCACAACCCTCTGGGCTGATAACCGAATAGTAGGCGTTTTCCATCATCAGGACGGAATCGGCGACCCCGATGCCCAGCGCGCCGCCCGAGCCGCCCTCGCCGATGACGACAGCGACGATGGGGGTCCGCAACAGCATCATTTCGCGCAAGTTCACGGCGATGGCTTCCGCGATGTGCCGCTCTTCGGCACCGATGCCTGGGTAGGCGCCAGGGGTGTCGATAAAACAGACGACGGGGAGCGAAAATTTTTCAGCCAAGCGCATGAGCCGCAAGGCTTTGCGGTAGCCTTCCGGGTGCGGGCTCCCGAAGTTTCTCAAAACATTCTCTTTCGTGTCCCGGCCTTTTTGTTGCCCGATAATCACGCAACGCCGCCCGCCGATCGTCCCCATGCCGGCGGGCATCGAAAGGTCGTCCCCGAAGAGGCGGTCTCCGTGCAATTCGACAAAGTCCGCGCAAAACGCCGCGACATAATCCAAAAAATACGGGCGGGCGGTATGCCTTGCGATTTGGACTCGCTGCCAAGCTGTCAGGTTGCTGTAAATTTCCCTGCGGGTCGATTCCAGTTTTTCCTGCATTTGGAGGACTTCTGGGGAAAAATCGATGTCCTGCTGCTTGGAATGTTTTTTTAGGTCTTCGAGCTTGTGCTCGAGTTCTGCGATCGGTTTTTCAAACTCCAACAAGGGTGCTTTCATGGGTGGTATTATTCTATTACAACAGGGGTTCCCTTTTTTACGATAATAAAAACTTCTTCCAGATCGGGTGCCGCCAAGAGGAGGCCTTTGGGAGCGGCGGGAGTCGCCCCGCCTTCGACCGCTTCGGGCATCGCGGCAATGCTAAGCCCTTTTTTGTCGGAAGTCGAAAGGGCGATTTGTTTGTTGGCATCCGCGTAACCCGGCGCGCCAAACGCTTGCCTGCCGTCTTTGCCAGAAGCGATTTTTTCTTTGACCGTCGCTTCTCCGGCTTGCGCGTCGGTGATGCCAGAAAAAGTCAGGGGATATGCGGCCAGCAATTCTTCGCCCCGCAAAACGAACATCCTCTTTTCCTTGCGGGAGGCGATGAGCCGGAGGTCGGCTTTCGGGATCAGCAAGGTCTGCCCGATTTGCAGGTTGAAGTCTAGCAAGTTGTTGATTTTCAATATCCAATCGCTCGAAGCCTTCTGCTTGGTGGAAACTTTGTTCATCGAGTCGCCCGAAACGACGCGGTAGGGTTCTTTCCATTCTGCGGGGAAATCGGTGAACATCACCTGCCCGCCACGCAGCGTCAGCAAGTCGAGGGCATCCCCCCGCACCAAACTGTTTGGATAAGTCGCCAAAAAGTTTTGGATCAACCCCATGTCTGCCGCCGGGTCTTGCCCTTTGAGCTTCGTTTTCAGCTCGCGCCAAGCGACGGAACCGGGCTCTTCGGGAGGTGGCTTGGCAGCCTCTTCCATTTCTTTTTTCATTTCCCTCTCGGGTTCCAAGAAAAGCTTTTCTAGCAAAAAATACCCCCCCACCGCCATCGCCCCCAAAACGGCGACCAAAATGATGAGCAAAAAAATCCGCAATACCGTTGCCATAGTTTCGTTGTTTTTAAATCAAACCTCTCCTCTGCCATTCTCCCACATTGCCTACCGACGACTTGCGAATCAGGTCCGCGGTGAACTTCAACAAGCACACCTCCCAAGCTTCTTCGATTCCCGTGATCAAAGCCGTCGCCGTTTCGCCGCCTTCGCCGATTTCATCCCGCAACCTATCCACCGTCCCTTCCAAGGACTGCGGCAGCGT
Source organism: Chthoniobacter flavus (assembly GCA_020720945.1). Classification (GTDB taxonomy): domain Bacteria; phylum Verrucomicrobiota; class Verrucomicrobiia; order Chthoniobacterales; family DYNR01; genus DYNR01. Next base: position 7,576 of record DYNR01000055.1, read on the forward strand.
TTTTTCGGACAAATCCGTTTTTTTTAGCGAGAAGCCGTAACGCAAAATTTTGACGAAATCCTGTTGGCTTTCAAGCCAATCCGCAAAATCTCTCGCCCTGTCCCCGAAGCCGTCAAGCATCATTTTGTTGAAGATGTGCGGGGAAACGATGCGGGGGCGTTCGGCTTCGATCCGACCGTCGCGGATGCGCACCCGGTGAACTTCGTCCAAGAACTCCGTGACCAACACAAACCGGAACGATGTGGTGCCAAAAGTCTCGATCGTTTGTTCGGGTGCGACGATCACTTGCGTGCTTTCCATCGCATATTCAAAATCTTGCGCCGACAACATAGAGGGGTGATTCTAGCGGCAAACCGCCAGATGACAAGCCGGAAGCTTCAACCAAAATCCTCGCGTAATTTAAAAAACGAAGCGCAAGGTTATTTCGGTTCCGTTCTTCTTGGGGCGCTTAACTTTTGGAGTGCGTGCGATTTATCGCCGCTCTGGACGAGGGAATTCATTCCCTCGCCCTTGTGTCGCAACTTCCTTTCCATCAACCAGATATCAATCCGAGGATTTTGGGAAATTAGAATTCTCCGATTTGTTTGCGGATGAGGAGGAACTGGTCTTCGAAGTGGTCGGTGGCAGTTTTTAAGTTTTCTGCGGACTGGTTGCGGGCGTGCTCTTGCATGGTGAGCAAGGTGGAGCAGATGGGGTGGGGTTCGAAGTAGCCGGTGGCGCCCTTCAGGTCGTGGAGGCATCGGTGGGTGATCAGAAAATCTTCGGAGGCGATGGCTGCCCGCAGGTCGAGCAAGATTTGGGGGATGGAGAGATAGAAGTTGCGCAGGGCTTGCTTGGCTATTTCTTCGTCCTCAAAAACTTCGATTAGCCGCTCGAAGGAGAGGGGGGATTCGGGCGGGATCGGGGGCGGGGTCGGTTTTTTTTGTTTTTGCTGGGGCTCTTGGTTTTCTTCGGCGGAGAGCAAAAAGTGGGGGAGCCATTTTCGCAGGATGGAGGTGAGGTCTTCGAGGTGGAGAGGTTTTGCCAAGTAGTCGTTCATGCCGGCATCCAGGCAGCGTTCGCGGTCGCCGTCCATGGCGTGGGCGGTCATGGCAACGATGGGGAGATTGCGGAAATAAGTTTCCTCGGCGGGGAAAGGGAGGGCGAGTCCGCCAGTCCCTGGGCGGAGTTTTCTGATTTCTTCGACAGCTTGAAAGCCGTCCATCCCAGGCATTTGCACATCCATGAGGACGAGGTCGTAGCGGCGGGTGGCGACGGCGGAGAGTGCGCCTGCGCCCGTCGAGACGGCATCGGCACGCAGTCCGATGGCGCGGAGGAAGCCGATGGCGACTTCGCGGTTGACGGGGTTGTCTTCGGCCAGGAGGATGCGGGCATGGCGGGAGGCGGGCGGGAGATCGGAAGCGGAAGTGGAGGGCAGGCGGAGGGGAAGCTCGGCGGAGGGGGTCGGGGAGAGTGCATTGGCGAGGACCCTGCGTAGCTCGTGGAGGGTGACGGGTTTGGCGATGCAGAAATCGAAGCCCGCATCGGAGAGTTCGCCCCCCAAGATGGGCTGGTCCAGGGTTGCCAGCAGGACGAGGCGGACTTTATCCAGCCGCCGGTCTGCGCGGATGGCGCGCCCGAGAGAAAGTCCATCCATACCAAGCATTTGCATATCAATGACGGCGACATGGTAGAGGTCGTGGTCGCTGAGGGAAGCATAGAGCATTCGCAGGGCGGTGGGGCCGTCCTCCGATTCGTCGGTCCGGAGTCCCCAGGCGCCCATTCGTTCGCTCAAAGTTTTGCGGAGGAATTCCCCGTCTTCTACGATGAGGGCGCGGGAGCCGCGGAAGATTTCGTGGGTGGCGGGTTCTTCGGTGCCTGTTTCTTCGGTGGTTTGGAAGGGGAGGGCGAAGCAGAATTCCGAGCCTGGGCCGCCGCGGGAGTTTTCGGTGGCGGGCAGGGGGCTGTTGACCCAGATTTCGCCGCCCATCAGGTTGACCAGTTGTTTGGTGATGGCGAGGCCGAGGCCGGTGCCGCCGAACTTCCTGGACATGGAGGAGTCGGCTTGGGTGAATTTATCGAAGAGGTAAGGTTTTGCTTCGGGGGGGATGCCGATGCCGGTGTCGCGGACGCAAAAGCGCAGGCGGACGGAGTCGCCGTTTTTTTCTTCGGGGCAGACGCGGAGGGAGATTTCGCCGGCTTGGGTGAATTTGACGGCGTTGCCGACGAGGTTGGTGAGGATTTGGCGAAGTCTTGCGGGGTCGCCGAGGAGGCGGTCCGGAGTGCCGGGTTCGATGGCGGCGATGAAGTCGATGCCTTTTTGGGAAGACTTCAGGCCGAGGGATTCGGCGACGGAGTCGAGCAAGTCTTCTAGGCCGAAAGAGATGGTTTCGATTTCCAGTTTGCCGGCTTCGATTTTCGAAAAGTCGAGGATGTCGTTGATGATGCCGAGGAGGGCTTCGGCGCTGGCGTGGATGGCGTTGGTGTAGCGGGATTGTTCGGGGGAGAGCTGGGTTCTGCGCAAGAGGTCCGACATGCCGATGACCCCGTTCATGGGGGTGCGGATTTCGTGGCTCATGTTGGCGAGGAACTGGCTTTTGGCGACATTGGCGGCTTCGGCTTTTTCCTTGGCGGCACGCAGGGCGACTTCGGATTCTTTTTGGCTGGTGATGTCTTGGACGATGGACCACGCGACTTTTTTTCCGTCTCTGGACGGGACTAAAACTCCCGAGAGGATGACGGGGTAGCGGCTTCCGTCTTTCCTGATCAGCTCTTTTTGGAAAGGGCCGTAACGCCCGGTTTCTTCGATTTGGAAAAACTGTTTGATGTCTTGGTCCGCGTATTCTGGCGGGGTGATTTCTTGGAAGCGCAAACCGGAAAACTCTTCGCGCGAGTAGCCTGCCGCCTCGTGGAGAGCCGAGTTGAAATCCAAGAAAGCACCGCTTTGTAAGTCGTTGAGGGCAATGCCGATGGGAGAAAGCTCGAAGAGGCCGCGGAATTTTTCTTCCTGCGCGGCCAGGGCGTCGAGGGCGGTTTTTTGCTCGTGGATATCCTGGTGGGTCCCATACATCAGAAGCGGTTTGCCGTCCGGTGTCCAGGAAGCGACTTTCCCGCGGTCGAGCACCCAAGTCCAGGCGCCGTTTTGGTGGCGCATCCGCAGTTCGATTTCAAAGTAATCGTTGGTTCCGGAGAAGTGTTCTTCTAGCAGGCGGGTGCAGCGGAGGTAGTCATCGGGGTGGGCGTGTTTTTTCCAGGGGTTTTCCTCGAAGGGTTCTAGGGAGTCCAAAGGGTGTCCGATGATGTCTGCCCAGCGGGCGTTGACGGTGATTTCGCTGGTTTGGATATTCCATTCCCATGTGCCGACATTGGTCCCGCGGATGACGGCGGCGAGGTGCTCTCTGTCGGCTTGGAGTTGCCGCCGGCTTTCTTCGAGTTGGGTTTGGGCGAGGCGGAATTTCGTGACATTCCGGATCAGGAAAGTCACCCCTTCTATTTTTTGTCGGCGTCCGCGCAAGACCGAAGCGCGGAGTTCGAACCAGCGTGTCCCGTCGGGAAATTCTAGCGAGTATTCCCCTTCCACGGGCGAGTCCGAGACGAGGCTTTCGTCGAAAGCTTTGCGGATGACGGCGCAGGTGGCGGGGGGAAGCCCGATTTTTTCAAATGGTTTTTCGAAGAAAACGCTCGGTTCGACAAATAAATCTTCGTTTTTTGGGGCGTAGAATTCCCGGATTGCACCCTTTTCGTCCAGGACAAACACCAGGTCGTTCATGCTGGAAATCAACGACCTGAGACGGTATCCCAGCTCTTGGACGGGTTCCAGAGAGCCGTCGTCGGAGCCCGTGGGTTCGCTTTTTGCCTGGGAGGTGTTGTGCATGGTTTTTTTTCAGCGTAGCACACTTCCGCCGAAGAAAAAAGCGGTTCCTCGCAAATCTTCAGGGGGAGGAAGAACTGCAGAAGG
>DYNR01000305.1 GCA_020720945.1 Chthoniobacter flavus
GGAATTCAAAAAATTACGCAAAATTCCCCCCGGCGCATACCGGAAACAATGCCTCTCATCCCCGCAAAACAAAACTCCGAAACAAAAAACAAAAAATCCCCCTTCTCCCTTTCCATCAACAACTTAAAAAAGTCAGTATTCAGGAGTCAGAAGCCCCGAAATAGGCTGTTCGACTGTTCGACTGTTAGGCTGTTAGGGGTTTCCTCCACTTTTTCCTTTTTCAATCCCTCGCCCCCTTCAGCTTTCAAGTTTCATCCTTCCATCTTCCCCCCTCCGTGTCTCTGCGCCTCTGTGGTTCATCCCCAATCTGCAATCTGCAATCTGCATTTCTTCCCCCCTTTTTCTCTTTTTCTCTTCCCCTTTTGCGGCCAATGTTTTCCCCGTTGCTTTTTCTCTCTTTTTCGCCGATAGTCTCCAAGGAAATCACCGCACATCCCAACCAGCAAAGAAAAACCCGAATAGGAACCCTCCAAACTCCCCACCGTGAAACACTCCCGCCCTTTCTTTTTCTTGCTCTCCCTTGCCGCCGCCACCCTCCTCGCGGTCTATCTCTTCGCACCCAAAAAAAACCACTCCCCCACAATCCACTCACCCACACCGCCCCCCCTCTCCTCTTCCTCCCAAAAAAACCCCCCCGCCACCACAAAAAAAACTCCCCCCCCCACTCTCTCCTCTCCCTCCTACCCCTTCCCTCCCTTCCCACCCCGCAATCCGCAAAGCTTCGACCTCATCGCCGAACACGGCGGCCCCGTTCCCCATCACTCCACAACCCCCGCCGCCAAACGAACAAACCAAGTTTCTCTAAACCCCTCCCTCCTCTCCTCCTTCTCCCAACTCCAAAAAGGCGACTCCCTTTCCATCTCCCTCTTCGACGATGTCCACTACCAAACCACCGTCAGCAATGTCCAAACATGGGGCAACGGAACCGTCGCTGTCGATGCCACAATCCCCGGCAACCCAAACTCTTATGTCTATCTCGCCTGCACCAACGGCATCGCCCGGATGCTGGTAAAAGACCGCATCACAGGAAAATCGTATCAAATCCGCCACGACACCGCAGGCGGATACCACTACTCCCTAGAAATCGACGAGGCCGCAAGCACCGAAGCCCCCTGCGCCACCGACCACCTCGCCACCGTTTCTTCGGGCTTGACGGGCATCACCCCAAAAAATGCCGCAACCTCCCCCGTCCTTGCTTACGCGGATTCCGCCTCCCCCTCCCCCATTCCTGTAACCACCTCCCCCCCAACCGCTTCCGCCGCAGAAGTCCAAACGGAAGTCACCGTCAATTTCCTCGCCCTCTACACCCCCGCCGCCCTCACCTACGAAGGCAGCGCGGAAAATGTCGCAAACAACATCTCCCTCGCCGTCCAAATGGGCAACACCGCCCTCACCAATTCCCAAACCCTCCTGCGCCTCAACCTCGCCCACACCGCCCTTACTTCCTACACCGAAAGCGGAAGCGGCTCCACCGACCTCAACAATCTGACAAACACCGCCGACGGCTCCATGGACGAAATCCACGCCCTGCGCAATACCCATTCCGCAGACTTCGTTTCCCTCTTCGCCGCCGTCAATTTTGGCGGCTTAGGATGGACTCCCGACGACTACGCTTCCCCATCCTACGCCTTCAATGTCGTCCGCATCCAACAAACAGACTGGACGCTCACCATGATCCACGAACTCGGGCACAACATGGGCAATGGACACTCCGCCACCCAAATCAATTCCCCCGGTCCTGGCGACATTTACACCCATGCCAGCGGCGGAAACTTTGCCTCTGGCTGGCAATTCGCCGATGCCGATGCCGCCCCAAAAACCGGCTTTTGCACCGTGATGACCTACGAAGACCACAACAACGACGGAACCGAAGAATACGAAAGAATCGAATACTTCTCAAACCCCAACATTTCTTACAGCGGCAACCCGACAGGCAACGCCGCAACCGCCGATGCCGCCCGCGTGATTCGCAATGGCCGCTTCGCTTTCGGCAACTACCGCGGCACCTACTCCTCCCCCACCGACACAATTTCCTCCTTCCCCTACACCAACAGCTTTGAAGATTTTCTCGGCTCTTGGCTCCAGACGAGCGATGATAACCTCGATTGGACGGGACTCTGCTACGGCGATACTTTACAAAACCCCACAGGCCCTTCCATGGGTGCCCAAAACGGCGATTACTACATCGCCGTCATTGCTTACGATGGCACAGCCCACTATTCCTCCACCGCAAACCTCGTCGCCAACGCAGACTTCACAGGAAAAACCAGCGCCCAAATTTCTTTTTATTACCACATGTATGACGGCGGCACCACCCACATGGGTTCCCTCTATTGCGATGTATCAACCAACAACGGGGGCGATTGGACAAACCTCTGGAGCATCAGCGGAAACCAAGGCGATCTCTGGCACCAGGCGACCATTTCCCTTTCCGCCTACGATGGAATGCCCGTGCGCCTCCGCCTCCGCGCCGTCACGGGGCCGGATTTTTTGAGCGACATCTGCGTGGATAACTTGTCGATCTCCGCAAACCTACCCGTCCTTTTTTCTTCGTGGATTTCCACAAACTACGCCTCCATTTCCGACCCCGCCCCTACCGCTGACCCCGATGGCGACGGCATATCAAACTTTTTGGAATACGCCTTGGCTCTCGACCCCACCACCCCCGATGCCTCTTCCCTCCCCTCCGTTTCAATGAATGCCGAAGGCACCGCTCTAGTCCTGCAATTCCCCCGCGCCCGTGCGACCGTCCGCTACACTGTCCAATCCACGACCGATGTCAGCAACTGGACCACCCCGACCATCGAATGGGATTCGGGCACGCCTCCCCCCGATTTAGTCGCTGTCGGAGCCACGCAAACCGTCACCATCCCCCTAGGCGCAAGCACCAAGCTCTTTCTCCGCATCCACGCCGAAGAATAGGGATAGGCTATTAGACTGTTCGACTATTAGGCTGTTAGGGGGGG
>DYNR01000306.1 GCA_020720945.1 Chthoniobacter flavus
GTTTAACGAGCGTGAATTTTAGCGATTTTTTCCCAAAGCGTTTTTTCTTCCGGTGAAAGAGTTTTCGGCAACTGCGGGGTTAAAACGACATAGAAATCCCCGCGGATTCCACCTTTTTCCGGGAGTCCGCGGCTTAGGAAGCGGAAGCGTTGCCCGCTTTGCGATCCGGGAGGAATTTTGAGTTTCACTCGCCCGTCGAGGGTTTTGATTTCCACTTCTCCACCGAGAACCGCTTGGTATGCAGGGAGTTCCAAATCGTGGTAAATGTCGCTCCCCTCCATCCTGAAGTCCGGGTGTTTTTGGAATTTCACCCGGAGGTAAAGGTCTCCGGCTTCGCCGCCCCCCGTGCCGCTGCCGCCGACTCCTGCTAGGCGGATCCTTTGGCCTTCGCGGACACCTTTGGGGATTTTGATGGTGTAAGTGTCCGTTTTTCCCGTGTCGCTCCTGCGGAAAGAAATCGGGCGGGTCGAGCCGTTGATGGCTTCTTCGATCGTCACCATGATGTCCGCTTCGACATCCTGCCCTCTCTGGGGGTTGCGGTCAAAGTCGAATCCGCCCCCTTTGCTCTTGTAAGCTTTCCCCCTTCTGGAGCCGAACATCTGCTCGAAAAAATCGCTGAAGCCCGTGCCGCCAAACTCGTATTGCACCCCTCCGTCGGCATCCCCCTGCGCTCCGCTTCCTCTGCTTCCTCTGCTTCCTCCAGTTGGTCCTTGAGAATATCCTGCCCCTACATTCTGCCAGTTTTCGCCGTAAGCGTCATACTGCTTGCGTTTTTCCGCATCGCTCAAAACCTCGTAGGCCTCGTTGATTTCCTTGAACTTTTCTTCCGCTGCTTTTTTGTCTTTGGCGACATCGGGATGATACTTTCTCGCAAGCTTGCGGAAAGCCGTTCGCACCTCGTCGTGCGAGGCTGTTTTGCTGATGCCTAAGGTTTCGTAATAATCGCGGAACTTTGCTGCCATGAACGAAGGAAAGTTGAAGATTGGTCGTTATTGATATTGCGTCAGTTAAACAAGTTTTTTTTGCGATTGCAAACAAGCTAATCGGAAAATCTGTTTTCTTTGCGGTTTTATTTGAGGCGCACGGCGAGCAAGCGCAGGCTGTTGAGGACGACCAAAACCGTGCTGCCTTCGTGGGCGAAAACGCCGAAAGCCAGAGGGATCGGGTAGATGAAAGTCGTGAGACCCATCACGGTGATAGTACCCAACGCGAGCGCGACATTTTGGTAGATGATGTTCTTGGATTTTTCGCTCAACTCGAGGGCGAGCAAAACATTTTCTAGGTGGTCGTTCATCAAAACGACTTCCGCCTGTTCGAGTGCGGCATCCGATCCGCGTGCGCCCATCGCGATTCCGACATCGGCGGCGGCGATGCAGGGAGCGTCGTTCACCCCGTCGCCGACCATGGCGACTTTTCGCGTGCCGTTTTCTTTAAGTTCTTGCAAAGCAGAAACTTTTCCTTCGGGCATAAGCTCCGCCCGCACTTCGTCCACGCCCAGAAGATTTCCGATGGACACGGCGGTTTCTTTTCTGTCGCCGGTCAGCATCACCGTGCGGATCCCGTGTTTGCGCAATGCGGCCAGCGTTTTTTTGGACTCCGGGCGGACTTTGTCGGAAAATCGGAAAACCCCGAAAACATCTTCGCCGGCGACCCAGACTTCCGCGCCCAAAAACTCTTCCTTCTTGCTAGATGGTGGGGCAGTTTCTCCTGCGAGTTCTTGGACGAATCGGGCATTGCCCATGCGGTAGGTCGTTTCCCCGATTTTTCCGACAAGCCCGCGCCCGAGGACATTTTCCAAGTTTTCGACTTCGGGGATGTCGATTCCCCAAGTTTCCGCATGGGTCGCGAGCGAACGGGAAAGGGGGTGCTGGGAAAGCTTCGCAAAGGAGGCAGCGATTTTTTTGAGCGCAGTTTCTTCTCCGCGAAAACAGCAGATTTCCGTCAGCCCCAATTCGCCCGAAGTCAGCGTTCCGGTTTTATCGAAAGCGACGACTTTGACCTTTGCAAAGTTTTCCACCGCCGCCCCACCGCGGAAGAGGATGCCGCGGCGCGCGCCGCTGGCGATCGCCGACAGAATCGAAGAAGGGACAGACAAGACCAAGGCGCACGGGGAGGCGACCACGAGCAGCGTCATGGCGCGGTAAAGGGCGCTTTCTTGTTCGCCCGTGTTGTCGAAAGGAGGTAGCCCGAAGACCAGCCACCAAACAAAAAACATCGTCGAGCAGAGCAGGAGGATCGTCCATGTGTAGCCCGTTCCAAAGCGGTCGGTGAAGCGTTGAGAAGGGGCTTTCATCCCCTGCGCTTTTTCGATGAGTCCGATGATTTTTTGGAGAGCGCTTTCGCTGGCGGGGCGGAGAACCTCGCCCTCGAATACGCCCAAAAGGTTCATCGTTCCCGCTAGTGCTGTATCCCCGCAAGCTTTCGGCACGGGGCGCGCTTCGCCGGTGAGGTTCGATTCGTCGCAAGCGCTCTCCCCTTTGGTAACTCGCATATCAGCAGGCACTTGCTCTCCCGATATGACCCGGACAAGCATCCCTTCAACCAGTTGGTCAACGGGTAAAATCCGCTCGCCTGTTTCGTCCAGCACCCTGGCGGTTTTCGGGGCGGCATCCAGCAGGGCGCTGATTTCTTTGCGGGTTCTCCCCATCGCGTAATGCTCCATCGCCCCTGAAGCGGTGAAGAGGAAAAGCAAGAGGGAACCCTCTTTCCATGCGCCCACGGCGGCGGCGCCGACCGCGACGGCGAGCATCAGGAAATGGATGTCCAGTTGGAACTTCCGGACTTTTTCCCATGCGTCGCAAGCGGCATCCCACCCGCCGCAAACATAGGCGGCGAGGTAGGCGAGAAGGGCAAGCCAAGGGAGGTGGAACCAGGAATCAATCGCCCATCCAGAGAGACCGAAAACGAGGCAACCCGCAGCCAGCCATGCCATCAGTTTCCATTCCCCTTC